>NC_019936.1:4380000-4575057 GCF_000327065.1 Stutzerimonas stutzeri RCH2
GAAGGTCATGTCGACCTTGGTGTTGACCTGCGTCTGGCCGATGCCTTCGAGGTGGTATTCGATGGGGTCCTCGACGGTGAGGATATTGCGCGTGCGGTCATTGAGCGTGGTCAGCGCGGCATATAGCGTGGTGGTCTTGCCTGAGCCGGTAGGGCCGGTGACCAGAATGATGCCGTGGGGCTTCTTCACCGCCTGTTCCAGGTGGTCGCGGTCCTGCTCGTTCATGCCCAGGTGACGCAGGGTCAGGCGCCCGGCCTGCTTGTCGAGCAGACGCAACACCACCCGCTCGCCATTGGCCGAAGGCAAGGTGGAAACGCGGATGTCGACCTCACGCCCGCCGACCCTAAGCGAGATGCGCCCATCCTGCGGGATGCGCTTCTCGGCGATATCCAGCTTGGCCATGACCTTGATCCGCGAAACCAGCAGCGCCGCCAGCTCGCGCTTGGGCTGCACCACTTCACGGAGGATGCCGTCGACGCGAAAGCGGATCACCAGGCGCTTCTCGAAGGTTTCGATATGGATATCCGAGGCGTTCTCGGCGATCGCCTCGCCGAGAATGGCGTTGATCAGGCGGATGATCGGCGCGTCGTCCTCCTGCTCCAGCAGGTCCTCGGTTTCCTGGATCTGGTCGGCCAGGCTGGCCAGGTCGAGGTCGTTGCCCAGCCCCTCGACCATCAGCATCGCCGCCGAGGAATCGTGCTGATAGGCCGCGCCAAGCGCCTGCTCGAAATCCGCCTGCGGCAGCCATTGCATCGGCAAGCGCATACCGACCACCCGCTGCGCCTCCTGCACCGCAGTCAGCGCGGCACCTTCGCGCAGGCCCAGACGCAGCTCACTGCCGCGCTCCAGCAGGATCACGCCGTGGCGGCGGGCAAAGGCGAACGGCAGACGGCGCTGGGCCGACTGTTCGAGCAGCGTGGTGACTTCGTTTACATCGAGTTCGGGCATCGTGCAGCTCCACCAGCGATACGCAGCGACCCGACGTCACTGCGTTCGAAACACTCCAATCGGGTCCAACCAGCCTAGTTGGACTACAAGGATTGAATGACATTTCAACGTGCGCGCGTTTTTCCTGCATATCGACTTAACCCGACACCAAGGTCGGAGGCGCTTGGCACCGCTGACGAATACCCCGTCAATGGCGCGTCATTCATGATGCGGCCGTGTCGTGTGCCTGGCGCGGACGACTTGGACGTACGCAGAGCCAAACAGGACGCAATCTGCAGCGAAGCGCGGAAAACAGGCAGTCATCCTGCGACCGACGCGTCAAATACAATCGTTTGATTGAAACAGTTGTTTGATTTTTTCAAGGCTTGCAGAATGCCGCGCCGGGCGATCCGTTTTTGCGCTTCGCCCGGCTGGCTTCACCTGTTCCATACCCCGTCCGCCAGAGCAGCGGGCGGGTGAAAAGCACGTCGGTGCGCGGCTCGCCGCAGCACCGGTCATGATCACGCAGGAGAACAACAACAATGCACATCGGTGTTCCTCTCGAAACCCACTCCGGGGAAACGCGCGTCGCCGCGACCCCGGAAACCGTCAAGAAACTGATCGGCCAAGGGCACCGGGTGACGCTGCAAAGCGGCGCCGGGTTGCTTTCCAGCGTGCCGGACAGCGCCTATGAAGCGGTCGGCGCAACCATCGGCGATGCCGCCGCGGCGTTCGCTGCTGAGCTGGTGCTGAAGGTCAATGCGCCGGACGATGCCGAACTGGCGCAGATGCAATCCGGCAGCGTGCTGCTGGGCATGCTCAACCCGTTCGACAATGCCTGCATTGCGCGCATGGCTGCCCGCGGCATCACCGCCTTCGCGCTGGAGGCCGCGCCGCGTACTTCCCGCGCGCAGAGCCTGGACGTACTGTCGTCGCAGGCCAACATCGCCGGCTACAAGGCGGTGCTGGTCGGCGCCCATCACTACCCGCGCTTCATGCCGATGCTGATGACCGCCGCCGGTACCGTGAAGGCCGCGCGCGTGCTGATCCTCGGTGCCGGTGTCGCCGGGCTGCAGGCCATCGCCACGGCCAAGCGCCTGGGTGCGGTGGTCGAGGCTTCGGACGTGCGTCCGGCGGTGAAGGAGCAGATCGAATCGCTCGGCGCCAAGTTCGTCGACGTGCCGCTGGAGACCGACGAGGAGCGCGAATGCGCCGAAGGCGTCGGTGGCTATGCGCGGCCGATGCCCGCTTCGTGGATGGCGCGTCAGGCGCAGGCGGTGCACGAGCGTGCGCTGCAGTCGGACATCGTCATCACCACCGCGCTGATCCCGGGCCGCAAGGCGCCGACGCTGCTGCAGGAAGCCACCGTCGAGCAGATGAAGCCCGGCTCGGTGATCGTCGACCTGGCGGCCGGCCACGGCGGCAACTGCCCGCTCACCGAGATCGATCAGGTGGTGGTGCGCCACGGCGTGACCATCGTCGGCCACGCCAACCTGGCGACGCTGGTGCCGGCGGACGCCTCGGCGCTGTACGCCCGCAACCTGCTGGATTTCCTCAAGCTGGTCACCGACAAGGACGGCCAGTTCCAGCTCAACCTCGAAGACGACATCGTCGCCGCGTGCCTGATGTGCCGCGACGGCCAGGTCGTGCGGACCAACGGTTAAGGGAGACGCGAACATGGATCTGATTTCAGACGGCATCTACAACCTGATCATCTTCGTGCTGGCGATCTACGTCGGCTACCACGTGGTCTGGAACGTCACCCCGGCCCTGCACACCCCGCTGATGGCGGTTACCAACGCGATCTCGGCGATCGTCATCGTCGGCGCCATGCTGGCCGCCGCGCTCACCGTCACCCCGCTGGGCAAGGCCATGGGCACCCTGGCCGTGGCGCTGGCCGCGGTCAACGTGTTCGGGGGCTTCCTGGTCACCCGTCGCATGCTGGAAATGTTCAAGAAGAAGGACCGCAGCGCGGCCAAGGCGGAGGGCAAGTAAGCCATGAGCATGAACCTGATCACCCTGCTCTATCTGGTCGCCTCGGTGTGCTTCATCCAGGCACTGAAGGGCCTGTCCCACCCCACCACCTCACGTCGCGGCAACCTGTTCGGCATGATTGGCATGGGCCTGGCCGTACTGACCACGGTCGGCCTGATCTTCAAGCTTGGCAGCGAGCTGGCCACCGCCGGCATCGGCTACGTGATCGTCGGCCTGCTGATCGGCGGCAGCGTCGGCACCGTCATGGCCAAGCGCGTCGAGATGACCAAGATGCCCGAGCTGGTCGCCTTCATGCACAGCATGATCGGCCTGGCCGCGGTATTCATCGCCATCGCGGCGGTGGTCGAGCCGCAGTCGCTGGGCATTGTCGAGCAGATCGGCTACGCCATTCCGGTGGGCAACCGCCTGGAGCTGTTCCTTGGTGCGGCCATCGGTGCCATCACCTTCTCCGGTTCGGTGATCGCCTTCGGCAAGCTGTCGGGCAAGTACAAGTTCCGCCTGTTCCAGGGCGCCCCGGTGGTGTTCAAGGGCCAGCACATGGTCAACCTGGCCGTGGGCCTTGCGATCGTCGGCCTGGGTCTGGTCTACACCTTCACCGGCAACCTGACCGCCTTCGCGATCGTGGTGGCGCTGGCCTTCGTCATCGGCGTGCTGATCATCATCCCCATCGGCGGCGCCGACATGCCGGTGGTGGTGTCGATGCTCAACAGCTACTCGGGCTGGGCGGCGGCCGGTATCGGCTTCTCGCTGAACAACTCGATGCTGATCATCGCCGGCTCGCTGGTGGGCTCGAGCGGCGCGATCCTCTCGTACATCATGTGCAAGGCGATGAACCGCTCGTTCTTCAACGTGATCCTCGGCGGCTTCGGTGCCGACGCCGATGCCGGCGGCCCGGCGGGCGCGCAGTTGGAGCGCAACGTGAAGTCCGGTTCGGCCGACGACGCGGCCTTCCTGCTGACCAACGCCGACACCGTGATCATCGTCCCGGGCTACGGCCTGGCGGTGGCCCGCGCGCAGCACGCGCTGATGGAGCTGGCCGAGAAGCTGACGCACATGGGCGTAACCGTGAAGTACGCGATCCACCCGGTCGCCGGACGCATGCCGGGGCACATGAACGTACTGCTGGCCGAGGCCGAAGTGCCTTACGAGCAAGTGTTCGAGATGGATGACATCAACTCCGAGTTCGGCCAGGCCGACGTGGTGCTGGTGCTCGGCGCCAACGACGTGGTCAACCCGGCGGCGAAGACCGATCCGAAATCGGCGATCGCCGGCATGCCGATCCTTGAGGCCTACAAGGCCAAGACGGTCATCGTCAACAAGCGCTCCATGGCCAGCGGCTATGCCGGCCTCGACAACGAGCTGTTCTACATGGACAAGACCATGATGGTCTTCGGCGACGCGAAGAAAGTCGTCGAGGACATGGTCAAGGCCGTGGAATGATCGCCTCGCGCTGAAGCGAAAAACCCCTCCCGGCCCACGCCGCGAGGGGTTTTTTTCTTTGCCCGCCGAAGCTCAGACGTTGAAGCCAAACACCTCGCCCAGATGCCGGCGGTAGCGTTCGACATCCGCCTCGATCCGCGGCCGCTTCATCACATCGACGCAGAGGAAGGTCGGCAGGCCCTGCAGGCCGAGAAACTCGTGGGCCTTGTGAAACGGCAGGTAGACGGCATCCACGCCCTTGCCGGCGAAGAAATCGCTGGGGTCGTCGAAGGCCTGCTGTGGCGCGTTCCAGGTGGCGGAAATCATGTAGCGCTTGCCCTGCAACAGACCGCCGCTACCGTATTTCTGCGAGGCATCGGAGCGGGTGCGGCCGTCGTTGGCGTAGAGGCTGCCGTGGCCGGCGGTGAACACCTCGTCGAGGTACTTCTTCACCGTCCAGGGCGCGCCCATCCACCAGCCAGGCATCTGGTAGATCAGCGCATCGGCCCAGAGAATCTTTTCGACCTCCTGCTGCACGTCGTAGCCGGCGTCGATCTCGGTGGTGCGCACCTCGAAGCCGGCCGCCGTCAGGGTTTCGTTGGCGGCCTGGTGCAGCGTGGCGTTGTACTGGCCGGCCGAGTGGGCGAAGGCCTTGCCGCCGTTGAGTAGCAGAATCTTCTTCATGGGAATGCCTCAGCAACAGAATGGCGCGCAGCTTATCCACGGTCGGGCATGACACCCAGGCCAGGGCGAGCAAATCATCTTTGCGCGCCAGTCATGAATCTGCTGTGTATTGACTTCAGATCAGCTCGCTTTTGCCACCGAAGTCGTCTCCGGTCGCGACGCGTACCGCTGCGCCAGCACCGCGCAGACCATCAGTTGAATCTGGTGGAACAGCATCAGCGGCAGGATCAGCGTGCCCAGCGCGCCGCCAGCGAACAGCACCTGCGCCATGGGGATGCCGGTGGCCAGACTCTTCTTCGACCCGGCGAAGAGGATGGTGATGCGATCTTCCAGATCGAAGCCCAGCCAGCGCGCCACCAGCCAGGTGATCAGCAGGGCCAGCGCCAGCAGCAGGCAGCAGGCCAGCACCAGGCCGAGCAGCTGCGGCAGCGGCACCTGCTGCCAGATGCCCTCGACCACCGCGTGGCTGAACGCGGTGTAGACCACCAGCAGGATCGAGCTCTGGTCGACGTTCTTCAGCCAGCCCTTGTTGCGCGCCACCCAGTCGCCGATCCAGCGCCGCGCGATCTGCCCGGCGATGAACGGCAGCAGCAGCTGCACGACGATCTTGCCGATGGCATCCAGCGTCGAGCCGCCTTCACCCTGCGCGCCCATCAGCAGCAGCACCAGCAGCGGCGTGAGGAAGATGCCGATCAGGCTGGAGGCTGCCGCGCTACACACCGCCGCCGGGATATTGCCGCGCGCCAGGGAGGTGAAGGCGATGGCCGACTGCACCGTAGCCGGCAGGGCGCAGAGATAGAGGATGCCGAGATACAGCTCCGGCCCGACCATCGGCGTCAGCACCGGACGCAGCGCCAGGCCGAGCAGCGGGAACAGCACGAAGGTGCAGCTGAACACCAACAAATGCAGGCGCCAGTGGCCCATGCCTGCGAGGATCGCGCTACCCGACAGTTTGGCGCCGTGCATGAAGAACAGCAGGCCGATGGCCAGATTGGTGATCCACTCGAACACTACTACGCCCTGCCCGCGTGCCGGCAGCAGCGTGGCGATCGCCACCGCGCCGAGCAGAGCGAGGGTGAAATTGTCCGGTAGCAGGCGGGGTCTGGCCATGGGCGCTCCTGATGCGTGTGGCTTGCAGCGAATGGCTCAGGAGTCTACTGTCGGCGCGAACATCCGACTAACGCCATTGGCCAGACAAATGTCGAGAAAAGGACAGGCCGGCCTCACCCAACGCAGCATTCCGGTCATGGATGCGCTGCCGCGACCGCTGTTCGCCCGCAGCGAATCCCTGGCCGAACGGACCACCACACCCCGCCACAACCACCCCTGGGCGCAGCTGTCCTACGCCATCAGCGGTGTGTTGCGCGTGCATACCGAGCGCGGGCGCTTTCTCGCTCCGCCGCAGCGCGCCATCCTGATTCCGCCCGGCTTGCTGCATGAGGTAATCAGCTCGCCGCAGACCGAGATGCGCAGCCTGTACATCGACCAGCGTGTGGTACCCTGGGCGCCTGCGCATTGCCAGGTGCTGGCCGTGAGCCCGTTGCTGCGCGAGCTGATCCGGACGTTCGGCACGCTGCCGGTGGACTACGACGAACAGGGCGCCGACGGCCGCCTGGCCGCGGTCATCCTCGACCAGCTGCGCGCCGCCCCGGAGCTTAGCTATTCGCTGCCCTGGCCCGACGATGCACGCCTGCGCGGCATTTGCGAGGCGCTGTACGAACAGCCGGACCTTTCCCTCAGCCTGGCGCAGTGGAGCGAGCGGCTGCACATATCCGAGAAGACCCTGACCCGCCAGTTCCAGCGCGACACCGGCCTCAGCTTTCGCGCCTGGCGTCAGCGTCTGCGCCTGCTCAGCGCCCTGCCGTTGCTGGAACGGGGCCAGCCCGTTACCGACGTCGCGCTGGCGTGCGGCTACGAGTCCACCTCGGCGTTTATCGCCGCGTTCGGCCAGCAGTTCGGCACCACCCCGGGGGCGCTGGCAAGGGCGCCGCGTCCCTAGCGAACAGTTGCTCGTCGCGCGAGCAGTACAGTCGCGATGGTTATCGAACTGCACCGGCACAATTGAAATCCCCTGTGGCTGTAACAGCAGCTGGCTGCGCGCGATCCTGTCTGCCCATAACCCGCACCCGGTTTGCCGGGAAGGAACGCGCTCATGGACCGCTCGCTGACTCGTCCATACCAAGCCACCCTCCATAGCCGCAGCTGGCAGCAGCTGTTGCGCCTGCTGCAGCGCTGGCAACGCAACTACCGTACCCGGCAGCAACTGGCGCAGCTCGATGACCGCCAACTGGCCGATATCGGCATCAGCCACAGCGAGCGTGTCAGCGAACTGGACAAGCCGTTCTGGCGTTGAGGCGGCTCGCACTATCACGTCTACCGATCCCCGCCTAAGCTGATCGGCACGGCCGTGGCGGCGGGAACGCAACGCCCATGGTACGGTCTAGAGCCTCACTACTGGAGATCTGCCATGTCCCGAATCCTGCTTCCCTTCTTCGCTGCCGGCTTGCTGCTGAGCGGCGCTGCCTCGGCAGCCAGCTTCACCGCCACCACCGACATGGTGGTCGGCGGCCTGATCAATACCGTCGATGCCACCTCGGACCTGACCTCGTCCCTGCGCGACGACAAGCTGGTACTCGACGCCCGTGACGATGCTGCGCGCTTCGTTGCCAGCCGTGGTGATCTGCGCGGCGCCCATCTCGAGGCGGCGCTGCAGCACATTCGCAGCCAGCAGCCGCATTTGCAGGCCAGCGACCTGCAGCTGGCCGAGGCGATACTCGCGCTTTGATGAGCCAGGCAGCGGACGCTGCCGAAACCTGCGGATGCAACCGGGCACTGGCTCTGGGACAGGCGTTTCGCTAGCCTTGGCGCCGTTTTACTCGGCAACAGGGTTCCCATGCGTTCGTTTTCCATCGCCATTCTGCTTATCGCTTTCGCCACCGGCTCGGCGTACGCCTTCGATGTCACCACCGCAGGTGTCGTGCAGACCAGCTACGTCAGCAGCCAACTGACCAGCGCCCCCTTCGACAACAAGCTGATCGCCGAGGCCCGCGAAGACGCGGCGGGCTTCGTCGCCAGCGAAGGGCAGCTCTCCGCGGCTCGCCTGCAGGCCGCCCTATCGCGTCTGCGCCAGGAACACCCGGAGCTTGCCGCCAGCGACCTGGAACTGGCCGAAGCGATCCTCGTCCAATAATCGCACCGGCCTGCCGGTGCCCCGACCCGTGAGAGATTCATCGATGAACAAGCTATTGCTCGCCGCCCCGCTGGCGCTGGCCGTCGCCGCGGGCGCTGCCCAGGCGCAGACCCTCGTCGCCACCAGCAACATCGTGGTACGTGCCCTGGACCGCAGCATCAACTTCACCTCCGACGTGACCAGCCGCATCAGTGACATGAAGGTCGTCGTCGAAGCGCGTGAAGACGCTGCCAGCTTCGTCGCCAGCGCCGGCGAGATCCGCGGTGCGCACCTGGAAGCCGCGATCGGCACCCTGCGCAGTGAATTCCCCGCGGCGCGCAATGCCAGCGACCTGCAACTGGCCGAAGCCATCCTCGCGCTGTGATTCGCCTCGGCGCCTGGCTGCTGGCGAGCTGCCTGAGCCTGGCCAGCATCGCGGCTCATGCCGAGCTGCGCCTGGTTCTCGACTCACGCACGCTGGACGCCGAGCAACGCGCCGCCAGCCAGGCGCTGCTGGACGAAGCCATGGCCGCCCTGCCACCACGCCTGCTGCGGAGCCTCGACCGCGAAGTTCGCGTCCAGTGGCGTGACAACCTGCCGGAACAGGCCTATGGCCGCGCTGGCGGCAAACAACTGGACCTCAACCGGCGCTTGCTGCCGGCGCTGACCGACGGCAGCGCTGCCAGCGAGAAGACCAATCGTCCCCACGGCACGGTACGCCGCGAGCTGCTCGCCACCGTCATTCACGAAGTGGCGCATCTTTATGACCGCGCGCGCCTGTGGTCGCCCGAGCAGCACCTGCTGCAGGGCCAGTGCCGTCAGCGCGCCAGCAATCTCGGCCTGATTGGCCTGCCGGACCACTGCCGCGGGCAGACCGGCCGCCGCTTCACCCTGAGCGATGAGCCGCGCCTGCTCGATCTCGCCGGCTGGCCGCAGCGCGTCGGCAAGCGTGGCCTGCGCGAGCAGGACAACGCGCAGCTGGCGCGCAGCCCAGATCCGTATGAGCTGACCAGCCCGCTGGAATTCGTCGCAGTGAATCTCGAATACTTTCTGCTCGACCCCAGCTACGCCTGCCGGCGCCCGTCCCTGTACCGCTACTTCAGCGAACACTTCGGTTGGGCGCCGGGCACCGCTGCCGATTGCACCGCAGGCTATACGTTTCTCAACGCCGGTCGCGAGTTCGGCCGCACGCCCCTGTTGAGCCTCGACCCCGCGCGTGTCTACGAAGTCGACTACCTGTTCGCCGAAGCCAACGATGCCTGGGTCAGCCGCTGGGGCCACAGCATGCTACGCTTGGTGATCTGCGCGCCCGGCCGCGAGCCCGGTCCCGATTGCCGACTGGATCTGGATCATCACCTGGTGCTGTCCTTCCGCGCCTTCGTCGACGATGTACAGCTGTCCAGCTGGGACGGCCTTACCGGCGTCTACCCCTCGCGGTTGTTCATCCTGCCGCTGGGTCAGGTGATCGACGAGTACACCAAGGTAGAGCTGCGCGGGCTGGCCTCGGTGCCGCTGAAGCTACAGCACGACGAGATCCGCGCACTGGTCGAGCGCAGCGCCGAGCTGCACTGGAGCTACGACGGCGACTACTACTTCCTGTCCAACAACTGCGCGGTGGAAACCCTGAAACTGCTGCGCAGCGGCACGGCGCGCAGCGATCTGGTGGCACTGGACAGCATCATGCCCAACGGGCTGCTGGAAGTGCTGATCCACCGCGGTCTGGCCGGCGCCAGCGTGCTCGACGATCCGCGTGAAGCGCTGCGCATGGGTTATCGCTTCGACTCCTACCGCGACCGCTACCAGGCCATGTTCGCCGTACTCAAGGAACGCCTGGGCCTGCCGCAGGGCAGCGTCGAACAGTGGCTGGAACTCAGCGCCGCCGAGCGCCAACCCTGGATCGACCGCGCCGACCTACGCGCCTCTGCGGCCCTACTGCTAGTCGAGCAGGCCGCCCTGCGCCGCCAGCTACTCCTCGCCCAGGACGAACTGAAGAACCGCTACCTCGGCGGCCGCGGCCGCGACGCCAGCCTGAACAAGGCCGACGGCGCCCTGCAGGAAATCCTCGCCAACAGCGGCTACCTCAGCCGCCCCGCCGAACTGCTCGACGGCCAAGGCTACGGCCTGCCACAACCCAGCGAATGGACCCGCCTCGAACGCGAGAGCGAACAACGCCAACTGCGCCTGAATCAACTGAGCGAAGAGCTGGACCAGGAAGTGCGCGTGCTGCTGGGGGACGAGCGGCGGGAGGAGCTCGAAGCGATCGAAGTGAACCTCGCGCAGATCGGCGAGCATCTGCGCGGGCTGCATAAGGCTGGGGGTGGGTTGGAGTTGCCGTGACAAGTTACGTTTCGGTAGTAATCCGATTAGCCAAACAACTCAATGGCAGTATTCGGACAACTACCTCTTGCGTCGGGTACGAGGGTTGACTCACACGTCCAATCCCCGCTCTCGCTCCAGGTCGAGCAAACGTGTAGTCGGGCCATTGGGTTGCAGACGTTCGGTGACAATCCGTGGCCAGCGGTTACGAGAACGGCGTTTGGCGATGTTATACGTGAACTCCTGCAACCAGTTCATCGGAAAGAAGAGCAAATGTCCCAGGTACAGTACCGTATCCGTCCATTCCAAGTAGTTCTTGCCCTCGTTGGCTGCTTTTTTCTCGGCAATCCTTTGCCGCCGGTAGGCAAGAAACCCGGTGGGGTTGGTATGGGCAGAAAGCATTTTCTTGACGTAGGTGTCTGACGCGCTGTGCTGGCCGTTTTCATCGAACCAAGGACCATTGTCCATATAGGCACGTAGCCATTCCCAAAAACCCTTCTGCATTTGAAGAGTTTTACCCATTGGTAAACCGAGGCTTACCAGCAAGGCATTGTCGGGCTCGCCCAGGCGGCGTACGAGGATTTCCAGTGAGGCATTTCGCATTCCACCTGTGTGCGGGCCTACCATAAGGAACTCTCCCGCCAGCGCTTGTATACCGTCCCAAGGGCTGTGGTAGAGCTTGCCCTCATGATCGAAATAAACTTCGCGTGTGCGGCGATTGAAGAGGATTGGCAGGGGAAGTGGACGGCATGTTTCCCAAGTAAAAGGAATAACAAATAGAACGACAGCCAAGCTAAAACCTATCCAAATACCATCTGTATTTCCGCTAAGGATAAGGATGGCAAGCATCATAAAGGTGGTTACGCCACCGATTCCCCCGATTGCTCCTGTTAGCATGCCCCTGTCTGTGTCCCCGCCGGCCTTTAGTGCCAGATAGTGTTCGGTATGTTCGTCGGTAACGAACATTTCCCAAGGCTTTTCTCCTGTGGGTTCGTCGGCGTGCAAGAGCACGCAAGGGGCCAGCCCGAAGCGAGTGCGGGCCTGTTGGATCAGGTCGCTTACAGCCATGCGAGCTCCTTGATTTCTACGGGAGGGAGGGTTAGTCCCTCAACGGGCGAATAGCTCAGTTCGCCACGTATGGCATCGAACTTCTCACCGTTATTTTCGTGATAAACGCGACGGTAGATAGCCACACCAGGTTCGGGTCTGACTCGTGTGCCGCCATGATGGTCGAAGTCTTTGCCTGTCCATTCCACGGCCTTGCGTGTGCCGCCGAAACCGAAGAAGCTGCCCCAGGTTTCGTGCCCCTTGAAATGGATCATATCGTCGGTCAACGCGCTCTTTCCCGGTAGTCGCAGCAGCACATAGGTAATGGTTTGCATGCCTCGATATGGATTCAATTCGTTGATTCGGTAAGCCTCGAAGCTGATAGGGAAGACAACCTTGTAGAACTCAGTCATCGACTTTCCGTAGCTGCTCGACCAGTCGGCAGGTCGGGTGCCGAATCGGGTACCTTTGACCCAGGTTTCAAGAGGTGTGTCCTGGGTATATTGCCGCGCAATTACTCCGCCGACGATCAGGATCGTCCATCCCAGAGCGCGGGCTGCCAAGTGCGGTGCCACGCTGACACCGCGGCTTATGACGGCAGCTTCGCCAGCGATGACTGCGGCACGGGCGGCGCGTATGGCCCTAAAGCTCTGCACGTAAAGTTGCAGATTGGCGGTGGAAGCCAAGGTCAATCCGGCATTGATGGCGGCAGTATCCACATCGCCGACTTTATAGGCTTCGAATGCTTCGATTCCGTAGACCAATACGTCGAAGCCAGAGGTCACCGATTGTAGGATTGACGCTTTTGCGCCTACGCCCAGTGCATCAGCCAAAGCCTTCTGCGAAGCTATATGTCCGGCCCCATTGATCTTGACTGTCGCCTCCCAGTCGACTTCAGCAACCTTTTGTAAGGTCGCTGCTATTGCAGTAGAAGCCCCAAAACTTCCTCCCACAAAGCTCAGCCAATTTTTCCCTGACTGCTTGTCGGTTAGCTGTAGCCCACCCCATATAAAATTCACCCCTGCCACAAGTGCTACTACACATTTAATCGGTGCTTTTTCCAGAGCTCCCTTTCCAAGATCGAGCATCCCTTTGAGGTTGACATCCGAAGTCAGGTAGGTGGGCAGAGGCGGCAAGTCCTTGGCTGGTAGGAGACGGAAGAAAGGCAGAGCATCGCTGATCGCAACACTGAGTATTGTGGGTTTAAGGCCGGCTGGCAGCTTAGGACGCGTGCCCATCAGGTCGCTCATCCATTCGCCAAGCTGCCGCTGACTGACAGCCTCGACAGCCAGACGCTGTTGGCTGCGCGCCAGGGCAGCGGCGAGATAGAGGCGTCCGGCAGCCTTGGAACCATCGTCTGCTTTCTGCAGGCCCAGACCGACAACGGGAGCGAGGGCTGTAAACAGCGCTTCCAACGGCGAAGCCAAAATATGCCGGCCCAGCTTATCGGCTGCCTGATTCAGCAACTGCGCCAGTTTGTGCGCCTCGTTCAACGCGCCTGCACCGTTGTCTCTTACGCCGTCAGCCAGCGCTACCAGGGAATTGATTTCGCCGACACCGAGGCGTTTGCCCAAGCCCAACAACGCCCAAACCAGCCAGGGTTTTCCCTCTCGCTGCTGGAGTGTCAGAGCGTTGGCTGTGGCATTGGCTCCGGGGCCGGTTGACGCCGGCCCCAGGCAGGCAGCCGCGAAGTGGAGTTCCAGCTCTGCACGTGGCTCGGGTTGGGTGATGTCGAAGTGGCCGCAGGCCGTATCCAAGCTGGCAGGACCACGTTGCCCCAGGGTATTTAGCCAGGCCGACCAAAGTACGCTGAGGCGGCGCACGTCGCCACTATAGGCTTCTTCCTCTTGCGTCTGTTGCTGCCAGGTCGCCTGCAGCTTGCGGTAATTGGTGATGCTGCGCAGTTGGCCGCCGATTTGCGGGTCGCCTTCTGCCAGAGATTTGAGCACTCCTGCAACGGCCCAGTCTTCGCCGTGCACTTCCCGGATGACCTTGAATGACTGTTGCCGTGCACGAAGCAGATTGGCCAGGTCCAGCAATATGCCCCACGGATCGTCGATTAAGGCGTACGCCTGTTGCTCGCAGCGCTGCATGTCATCCAGCAGCTTTGGCCATGCCGGTCGATGACTGGTAGAGGGTTCACAACTCCAGCCATACCAGTCGGAGTCCATGTAATCGCCGATACGCTCGTGGATCGTTCGGGCTGGACCACTGAATGGTGCTGTTCCAGGGGTGATGGTGCGCATCACGCGTTGACGCACCTCTCCTTTTCCCTTGGCTGCGGCGTACTGGCTATCGCTCCACTGGCAAGGCGACCACGCCAGCATGGCCGGTACGCCAGCCGGAAGAAGCAAATAGGGCAGACTGCGGCTGTCGATGACTTTTCCGCCGCGGGCTGTTTGGGTAAAGGCCGCCGCCCTGACACGGTACTCGATCAGTTGTCTTTGGCCACTCTGCCAAACGTACAACCAGCCATCGCGCAACAGGCGGGCGGTGTAATTCAGCGAACGGCCCTTGAGTGACTCGAAGTAATCGCCTATTGCAGGAAAGTCTCCCTGTACAGGTGGCAAGGAATAAGCGCTCGTATCCACTGTCAGGGTCGGGCCTAGAGCATAGCGTAGCGGGAGTACAGCACTGAGCAGGGGGCATCCAGCGACCGTCAAACTGGGTGGGGCGGAAGTTTGACCAGTCATGGAAGAGCCTCCTGTGCCGTGTCGTCCTGTTCGGCAAGTGCTTCCAGCAGTCGCCAGTCGAGCGTCATTTGCGCGGCGAGATCGAGCTTGGCTGGCGCGCCGTCTTTCTCTGGTTGTTCGTTTTGCCAGGCACAAAAAATTGTGCCTTCGTGATGAAGCCAGATGCGTGAGATCCGGTGCCAGAATCCCTCCGGCCATTGCCCTTCGCGCTGCCATGCCTGATACAGAGGCCGGGCGTCACCCAGGCGTAGCCAGAGTTCGCTATGTTCTGGGGTGAAGATGCGCAGGCGACGCAGCAGTATGCGTTGCAGATCGTCCATCGAAGCATCGCTTTCCAGCCAGAGACCATCCTTGATTTCGGTCCCGTTTCTCCATGCTTCATAGGCAATGCTGCCAACCGGAGCATCCAACAAAATAGGACCAGCGTCTGCTATGGGCTCATAGGCCGTACTGAGCAATAACGGCCTTGGTTGATGGCTAGGGAAACACTGATAAAGCCACGCCGTCGCGCTCTCGTAACGAGCTCCGTCGAGCAGAACTGCACCGTTTCCATCGGGCATTGGGGTGCTCATGCCTCATCTTCCTTTGACGCCTTAGCTGCTTCGCACACCTCACATACGCCAGTGCGGGTGCTGCGAAACAGCATGTTTTGTTTTACCAAGGCTTCCAGTGAAATCCCTGGCACATCCGCATCCGCGGCCTTCACCTGCCCTGGCAATATCGGTGCCGCGCCCGATCCATTCCCCGGACTTCCCCCCGAGTTCATCCGGATCAAAGGCCCGACCATGGTGATGCCGCTGGCATCGAGCTTGATAAAGCTGCCACCAGCCTTGAAGGTCAGTTCACTGCCGGCTTCCAGTACAACCTTGAGGCCGCTGGAGAGGTGGATTTCCTGGCCCGCTTCGACGAACTGCCCGGTGCCGATCTTGAGCTGTTGGCTGTTACCCACGGTGAGGTGGTCGTTGGCGCGGATTTCGGTCTTGCGGTCGGCGTGGGTGGTGCGGTGTTCCTCGGCGCGGTATTCGCTGTAGCTGTTGGCGTCCACCGTATCGTGGCGCTCGTGACCGACGCGGACTTTCTGGTCGTGCTCGATGTTCTCGTCCCAGTCGCGTTGGGCGTGGATATAAATCTGTTCCTGGCCCTTACGGTCTTCGATGCGCAGCTCGTTGTAGCCGCCGCCACCCGGTGAGCTCAAGGTCTTGAGCACCGTGCGGGTCTTGTTCGCCGGCAAGTCGTAGGGGACCTGATGTTCCTTGTGATACAAGCAGCCGGTGACCAGCGGTTGATCGGGATCGCCTTCGAGGAAGGTCACCAGCACTTCCATGCCGACCCGCGGGATGGCGATACCGCCGTAGCGGTCGCCGGCCCAGCTGGAGGAGACGCGCAGCCAGCAGCTGGTCTTGTCGTCGGCCTGGCCTTCGCGGTCCCAGTGGAACTGGACGCGTACTCGGCCGTACTCGTCGCAGTGGATTTCTTCGCCGGCCGGGCCGGTGACCACGGCGGTCTGGCTGCCGAGCACCTTCGGTTTCGGATGGCGAAGGGCCGGGCGGAAAGGGATATCCCAGGGCGTGGCGGTGAAGTGGTTGCGGTAGCCCTGAGTGAAGCCGTCACGTGACTGGCTATCGCTCGTGACCGACTCCTCCAACACCTGCGGCTGTTTGCCTTCATGCAGCACCTCGGTCAGCAGCCAGAGCTGGTTCCAGTCGCTGCGGGGGTGTTCGCCGAGCGGGAGGAAGTGCCCGCTCGCAAGTTGCGGCTGGTCGCTTTCGCCTTCGGCCAGTTCGTAGTCGTGGCGGTGGCGCTCCAGGGCGCGTTGCGACAGGTGCTTGCCGCGGGCGCGCTCGGTGAAGCGGCCGGGGTAATCGTAGTCTTCAAGGTCGGGCTGGAAGTCGCTATGGAACGCGGCCTCCATGCTCAGACGTGGCTTCTCAAAATCGTAATCGCGGCGCGTGACGTGGCTGGGGCGGGTTTCCAGACGCAGGCCGAAGCGCTTGATCACCGGTTGGTCGGCGACCAGACCGCTGTCCTGTTGATAGGCGGTGGCGGCGAGTCTGGCGAAGACGGTCTGGTCATCGCCGAAGACCAGCACATGACCGCTCGCACCGTGCTGGAAGTGATAGTGAATACCCTCTTCCTCGCACAGGCGCTGGATGAAGTGCAGGTCGGTTTCGTCGTACTGCACGCAGTATTCACGCGCGGGGTAGATCACCGGGCCGAGCTGAAAACGGTAGGCATCGGCCTGGATGCCGTGTTCCTCGAGCACCTGGGCGATGATCTGCGGCACCGTCAGGTGCTGGAAGATGCGCTGGTTGATGCGATGGGCGAGGTAGGCCAGTTGCGGCACCAGCGTGAGCCGATAGCGGGTCAGGCGTTGACCGGATTCACCCTGGGCCGCCTGATGCACCAGCCCGTGGATGCCGCTGCCGACCGGCGCCAAGGCGAGGAAGGCCGGGCGATGCAGGAGGCTTTCCAGATCCAGGTCGGAGCGCTCGCTGACCAGTTCCAGGTCGAAGCGATAGGGCTGGCTGATAGCCTCGCGGCCCTGGAGTTCGAGCACCTTGAAGTCGTGCTCGATGCCTTCGAGGGAAAGCGTGAAGTGGGCCTGGTTGGCTGGGGCGAACATCCATGTTCCTCCTGTTCAGTCCATGTATCAGCGCATGGGCGCTTGCGGAGCCCCGTGTAACACAGGCCGGCCGCTCTAGAAGGCATGGTTCGCGCATTCCCGAGCGACGATGGCGCAATCTGTTCAGTGCTTCGCAAAAAAGCGTTCGGCCAGGCGAGCCTGGCCGAAGCGGGACCGCGGCGAATCAGCCGGCGATAGGGGTGCGCCAGTCGTCGGAGCCGGAGGTGCCGGAAACCTCGTGGGTCCAAACGATCTTGCGGTAGGTGAAGTACACGTCTTCCAGATGGGTGAAGTGGGACATGTTCGGGTCCTGGCAGTTGGGCATGCGCGACTGCACGTCGACGATCACCGCATCTTCCAGCTCGATGGTGAAGTAGTGTTCCTGGGTGCCGGTGGACGAGGTGCGGTACCACTCCAGACGGCACTTGTTCAGGCGCTCGCCGGAAGTCAGGGCGTTGAAGATCAGCGGCGACGACTTGTCGAACACCTTGGTAATCATCAGTGGCTTGTGCACGCGCTGGCCTGTCGGCTGGCCAGACTGCGGGTCACGCGGAATGATGACCTGATGCTGGAAGGCCTGCACCAGGATCTGGTCCTCATGGCCTTCCTGGAAGATGTTGCCAACCGAGTCCTCGGTGAAGGTGCCGGCGGTGATCAGGCCTTGCTTGGTGCCTTCGAGGGACAGATACGCGGGTGTTGGCATGGGTGCTCTCCTTGTCTGATATGAGTGCCGAATGGCCATCTCATAACAACAAGCAGCGTGCCAGATAACAAAACCTCTTATTTTTCAAATAGATATGAAATTAACAGCATGCAGCCCGACTAGCAGAAGTGATCGCTAACACAGAAAGCTGCGCAAGTTCCTGCGCAGCCGCGGCAACAAGTTGCGCAACACTGCCGCAACGCGCGGCTGATCGCACTGCGAACAGCTTACCCACAAGGTTATCCACAGAAGGCCTGCGCAAGAAACTGCGCAGGTCATTGTCGCTGCCGCGGCGTCCACGCCACTTTTCTGCAGGCAAAAAAAACCTCGAACTTCATTGGGGGAGGGGGAAGTTCGAGGTCCAAATCCGGACCGCTAGGGCGGGGTCCAGAGATCTGCCAACACTTAACACAACAAGGAGCATCGAAGGGCTTTTACACCCTTCGCATGCTCTGACCGAATCGTTGCAGAGAAAGTTCAACGCGGACGAAAAATTTCGTCGACTAGCGACATTTTTCGGCAGATCGGTCAGTGCGCCTCGTCCCAGTTATTGCCAACGCCTGCTTCGACCAGCAGCGGCACGTCCAGCTGGGCGGCACCGCTCATCAGCGGGCAGATGGCTTCGCGGACCTGCTCGACCAGGTCTTCGCGCACTTCCAGCACCAATTCATCGTGGACCTGCAGGATCACCCGTGCATCTAGCCCGCTGTCCTGCAGCCAGCCGTCCACGGCGATCATGGCGCGCTTGATGATGTCCGCTGCGGTGCCCTGCATCGGCGCGTTGATCGCGGTGCGCTCGGCGCCCTTGCGCATGGCGCCGTTCTTCGAATTGATCTCCGGCAGGTACAGCCGACGGCCGAACAGCGTTTCAACATAGCCCTGCTCGGCGGCCTGGGTACGGGTGCGCTCCATATAGGCGAGCACGCCGGGATAGCGGGCGAAATAGCGGTCGATGTACTCCTGCGCTTCCTTGCGGCCAACGTCAATCTGCTTGGCCAGGCCGAAGGCGCTCATGCCGTAGATCAGGCCGAAGTTGATCGCCTTCGCGCTGCGGCGCTGGTCGTTGCTGACCTGCTCCAGCGGTACACCGAACACCTCGGCGGCGGTGGCGCGGTGCACGTCGAGGTCGTTCTGGAAGGCGTGCAACAGGCCGGCATCCTGTGCCAGGTGGGCCATGATGCGCAGCTCGATCTGCGAGTAGTCGGCAGCCAGCAGCTTGTAGCCCGGCGCTGCGACGAAAGCCTGGCGAATGCGCCGCCCCTCGGCGGTGCGGATCGGGATGTTCTGCAGGTTCGGGTCGCTGGAGGACAGCCGGCCGGTGGCGGTTACCGCCTGATGGTAGCTGGTGTGGATGCGCCCGGTACGCGGGTTGATCTGCTGCGGCAGCTTGTCGGTGTAGGTGCCCTTAAGCTTGCTCAGGCTGCGGTGCTGCATGATCACCTTGGGCAGCGGGTAATCCTGCTCGGCCAGTTCGGCCAGCACGCTTTCCGCGGTAGACGGCTGGCCGCCGGCGGTCTTGGAAATCACCGGGCAACCGAGCTTGTCGTAGAGGATCGCGCAGAGCTGCTTGGGCGAGCCGAGGTTGAACTCCTCGCCGGCAATCTCGAAGGCCTCGCGTTCCAGCTGCACCAGCTTGTCGCCCAGTTCGACGCTCTGCTGGCCGAGCAGCTGCGCATCGACCAGCGCGCCGTTGCGCTCGATGCGCGCCAGCACCGGCACCAGCGGCATCTCGATCTCGGTCAGCACCTTGAGCAGCGATGGCGTCTGCTCCAGCTTGCCGAGCAACGTCTGGTGCAGGCGCAGGGTGACATCGGCGTCCTCGGCGGCGTAGGGGCCGGCCTGCTCGATGGCGATCTGGTCGAAGGTCAGCTGCTTGGCGCCCTTGCCGGCGATGTCCTCAAAACGGATGGTGCCGCGGCCGAGATACTTGAGCGCCAGGCTGTCCATGTCGTGGCGGGTGGCGGTGGCGTCGAGCACATAGGATTCGAGCATGGTGTCGAAGGTCATGCCGCGCATCTCGATGCCGTAATGCATCAGCACGTTCATGTCGTACTTGCCGTGCTGGCAGATCTTGGTCTTCGCCGGATCTTCCAGCAGCGGCTTGAGCGCGGCGAGCACGGCATCCAGCTCGAGCTGCTGCGGCACCCCCATATAGGAATGACGCAGCGGCACGTAGGCCGCCTGGCCCGGCTCGATGGCGAAGGACACGCCAACCAGCTCGGCACGCTGGGCATCGATGCTGGTGGTTTCGGTATCGAAGGCGAAGCATTCGGCTGTCTTCAGGCGATCCAACCAACGCTCGAAATCAGCCTGCTCCAGCAGGGTTTCGTACTGTGCCTCGGCCTGGATCGAGCAGCCTTCGGGCTGCACCTCACAGTTCTCGCCCGCGGCCTTGGCCTCGCGCAGCAGGTCGTCCAGCCAGTTCTTGAATTCCAGCTCGCGGTACAGCGCAATCAGCGCCTCGCGGTGCGGCTCGCCGGGCATCAGGTCGCCGACCTCGACATCCAGCGGCACGTCGATCTTGATCGTCGCCAGCTCGTAGGACATGAAGGCGGCATCGCGGTGTTCGGCGAGCTTGGCACCCAGTGACTTGGCGCCGCGGATCGGCAGGCCGGCGACCTGGTCGAGGTTGTCGTAAAGCCCCTTGAGGCCGCCTGGGATGCCGTTGAGCAGGCCACATGCCGTCTTCTCGCCCACGCCTGGCACGCCAGGAATGTTGTCGACCTTGTCGCCCATCAGCGCGAGGAAATCGATGATCAGCTCCGGGCCAACGCCGAACTTGGTCTTCACGCCTTCGATGTCATAGACGCTGCCGGTCATGGTGTTGACCAGGGTGACGTGCGGGCAGACCAGCTGGGCCATGTCCTTGTCGCCGGTGGAGATCACCACATCGCGGCCCAGCGCCGCGCACTGCCGGGCCAGGGTGCCGATGACGTCGTCGGCCTCGACCCCTTCCACGCACAGCAGCGGCATGCCGAGGGCGCGAACGCTGGCGTGCAGCGGCTCGACCTGCGAGCGCAGATCATCCGGCATCGGCGGGCGGTGCGACTTGTAGTTCTCGAACAGCGCGTCGCGAAAGGTCGGCCCCTTGGCGTCGAAAACCACGGCGAACGGGCTGTCCGGATACTGCCGGCGCAGGCTGAGCAACATGTTCAGCACACCCTTGACCGCGCCGGTCGGCTTGCCGGTGGAGGTGGTCAATGGAGGCAGGGCATGAAAGGCGCGATAGAGGTAGGACGAACCGTCCACCAGGATGAGGGGAGCTTGGCTCATGAGCGGAATCAACCTTTTCGGCGGGCCCGGAGCTAGAATGCCAAGGACCACTTATCGACAAAGGGACAAGGTTACCATGCGCGCTCTCAAACACCTGATGCTGGCCAGCCTGCTGGCGTGCGCTCCCCTGGCCGGTTTCGCCCAGGAATCGGTCGACGGCGAGCCCGACGTAACCATCCGTCAGGAAGGCGATCGCACTGTCGAGGAATACCGCGTCAATGGCTTCCTCTATGCCGTGAAAGTCACGCCCAAGCACGGCAAGCCGTATTTCCTGGTGCGCGCAGACGGCAACGACGGCAACTTCGTCCGCGCCGATCAGCCGGACATGCTGATCCCCTCCTGGAAGATCTTCAGCTGGTAATCCATCAGTCACCAGGAGCACAGCATGTCGGTATTCACGCCCCTGCAACGCGATGAACTGGAAGCCTTCCTGGCGCCGTACCGGCTCGGCCGGCTGCGCGACTTCCAGGGCATCGTCGCAGGCAGCGAGAACAGCAATTTCTTCGTCAGCCTCGAACAGGGCGAATATGTGCTGACCCTGATCGAGCGCGGCCCGCGCCAGGATTTGCCGTTCTTCATCGAGCTGCTCGACGTGCTGCACCGCGCCGGCCTGCCGGTGCCCTACGCGCTGCGCAGCGAGGATGGCGACGCACTGCGCGAACTGGCGGAGAAGCCCGCTTTGCTGCAACCGCGCCTGCCGGGCAAGCATGTGGTGGAGCCCAATCCACACCAGTGCGCCGAAGTCGGCCGGCTGCTGGCGCGGCTGCACCTGGCCACTCGCGAACACATCCTCGAGCGCGCCAGCGACCGCGGCCTGGACTGGATGCAGGAACAGGGGCCGAGCCTGGCACTGAGCCTGTCCGAGGACCAGCTGCCACTGTTGCGCGATGGCCTGGCGGAAATCGCCGAGCTACGGCCGAAACTCCTCGCCCTGCCGCGCGCCAACCTGCATGCCGATCTGTTCCGCGACAACGTGCTGTTCGAAGGCAGCCACCTGACTGGCGTGATCGACTTCTACAACGCCTGCTCCGGGCCGATGCTCTACGACCTGGCCATTGCGGTGAATGACTGGTGCTCGCACCCCAACGGCGAGATCGACGGCGAGCGCAGCGAACCCTTGCTGGCGGCCTACTCCGCACTGCGCCGCTTCACCCCGGCCGAAGCCGAACTCTGGCAGCCGATGCTGCGCGTGGCCTGCGTGCGCTTTTGGCTTTCCCGGCTGATCGCGGCGCAGCGTCACGAAGGCAAGACGGACGTGCAGGTGAAAGATCCCGACGAATTTCATCGGCTGCTCTCCGCACGCCAGCACCCACAGAGTGTCTTACCTTTTGCATTCTGACAGCCGCGGCCCTGCGGCCAGAGCGAACGCTGCCGGCCATCCGCGGATGCAATGCACGATCGAGCGCCAGCCTGCGTTCCACGATGGCAGGTAAGATGGCGCACCTTTACCCTGCCGCGTTCACGAGCTCTTGCGAAGCCAGCGTCTTCGACACGCCTTGAACCGGCGGCCCCGGGATTTCCCCCGCGGGCTCACCATCGCAATGCGGCCGAAACGGCGGTATTTCAGGGAACGACGAATGACCCAACGCAACGTAATCAACGCCTCGGTTAGCCCCAAAGGCAGCCTGGAAACCCTCTCGCAACGCGAAGTACAGCAACTGAGCGAAGTCGGCTCCGGCAGCACGCACAAGCTGTTCCGCCAGTGTGCCCTGGCGATCCTCAACACCGGCACGCGCATCGACAACGCCAAGACCATCCTCGAAGCTTACGAGGACTTCGAGGTGCGCATCCTGCAGCAGGATCGCGGCGTACGCCTGGAGCTGTTCAACGCGCCGGCCGATGCCTTCGTCGATGGCGAGATGATCGCCAGCACCCGCGAGATGCTCTTCAGCGCCCTGCGCGACATTGTCTATACCGAAAGCGAGCTAAGCAGCGCACGCATCGATCTGAGCACTTCGCAGGGCATCACCGATTATGTGTTCCACCTGCTGCGCAACGCCCGCACGCTGCGCCCTGGCATCGAGCCGAACATGGTGGTGTGCTGGGGCGGTCACTCGATCAGCACTGAGGAATACAAGTACAGCAAGCGCGTCGGCCATGAGCTCGGCCTGCGCAGCCTGGACGTCTGTACCGGCTGCGGCCCGGGTGTGATGAAGGGCCCGATGAAAGGCGCCACCATCGCCCATGCCAAGCAGCGCCGCAACGGCAGCCGCTATCTGGGCCTGACCGAGCCCGGCATCATCGCCGCCGAGGCACCGAACCCGATCGTCAACGAACTGGTCATCCTGCCGGACATCGAGAAACGCCTGGAAGCCTTCGTCCGTGTCGGTCACGGCATCATCATCTTCCCCGGCGGCGTCGGCACGGCCGAGGAATTCCTCTACCTGCTCGGCATCCTGCTGCACCCGGCCAATTGCGACGTGCCCTTCCCGGTCATCCTCACCGGCCCGAGCGATGCCGCAGACTATCTGCAGCAGCTGCACGATTTCGTCGGCGCGACCCTTGGCGAAGAAGCGCAGAAGCGCTACCAGATCGTCTTCAACGACCCCACCGAAGTGGCCCGGCAGATGACCGAAGGATTGCGCGAAGTCCGCCGCTTCCGCCGCGAGCGCAACGATGCGTTCCACTTCAACTGGTTGCTGAAGATCGAGGAAGGCTTCCAGCGCCCCTTCGACCCGACCCACGAGGCCATGGCCAGCCTGCCGCTGCGCCGCGACCTGCCACCGCACGAACTCGCCGCCAATCTGCGCCGCGCGTTCTCCGGCATCGTCGCCGGCAACGTCAAGGACAAGGGCATCCGCCGCATCGAGCAGTACGGCCGTTACGAGATCCACGGCGACGCGGCGATCATGCAGCCGCTGGACAAGCTGCTGCAGGCCTTCGTCGAGCAGCACCGCATGAAGCTGCCCGGCGGGGTGCCCTACACGCCGTGCTACCGCGTGGTCAGCTGAAGCTGCCGAAAGGCCGGGCGGCAACCGCCCGGCCTTTACTCATCCGCGATGCGGCTGCGGCGCGGCCCTGAACACCAGCGCCAGCCCCAGCAGAATCGCGCCCATCCCGAGCAGTCCGATGCGCGACAGCTGATTGCCGAGGAACAGGTAATCCATCCCCACGGTCACCACCGGCACCAGGTAGAACAGGCTGGTGACATTGACCAGATTGCCGGTCTGGATCATGCGGTACAGCAGCAGTTGCGCCGCCACCGAGATCACCAGGCCCAGCCACAGCACCGGAATGATGAAGCCTGTCACCGCTTCCAGCTGGATCGGCTGCAACGGCACGAACGCCAGGCATAGCAGCAGGCTGACCGCGTACTGCAGCGGCATGACCTCCAGCGGGCTCTGGCGAACACGTTGCTGCAGGATCGCACCCACGGTCATGCACAGCAGCGCGCCGAGGGCGAAGAGCATCCCGGCGAGCGAGAAACGCACCAGTACCAGACTCTGAAAGACCACCGCGGCCAGCCCGGCCAGTGCCACCAGCAATCCGAGCAGGCGCAGCGGCGAGAAGCGCCTTTCGAGAAGCAGCAGGGTGAGAATCGGCTGCACGCCGAGCAGCGTCGCGATCACGCCTGGGGTCACGCCATGGGCCATGGCCTGGAAATAGCAGATCGAATAACAGCCGATCATCAGCAGCCCGGTCGCCGCCGTCTGCCAAGCAGTGCCGGGCGCTGGCCGCCAGCGTCTACGATAGAGGCCGATAAGCAGAACCGCAGTCAGCGCCAGAGCAAAGCGCACGATCAGCAGGGCGAAGGGCGTGCCGTGGTCCAGTCCCCAGCGGGTGAAGATGGCCGCACTGCCCCACAGCAGGACGAACACAGTCATGACGCCATAGGACGTCCACAACGATTTGTTGAAAGTCATCAGTGATTACCTGTCGAAGCCAAACAGGCTCCAGCGAACGCCGAAAGCGTGCGCGCACCGACCCGGAAGGATCGGAAGCGAAAACCGGAGCTGCGAAATGTGGGCGGATCAGCCCAGCGCAACCGCCTGCGGAGGTGGTGGCGCGATTGCCAGATCGGCAACGACAGAGGGAGGTGGAGCGATTGCGCACAGCCGGGCCGCGCCGAGATCGGCTGGCTTCATGGGGAACAGGCTGTGAGCAGTGGAAGACATTTGGCCAAAAACCGGAAAGCTGTATACAGGCCCAAAGCTAGCAGAGCCAGGCCCGCCGGGTAAAGCGGGCCTGACGAGCAGCAGGCGAAATCAGCGCAAGCCGTTTAGCCGCACTTGGAGTTGCCGCAGTTCAGACAGGTAGCGCAGCCGTCCATCTGCACCACGGCCTGGGTGTTGCACTTGTTGCACAGCTGCGCGCCGGCCGGAAAGCCCTCGCCCGGCTCGACAGCCACCGCACCCTGGCTGGCTTCGTAGGCGGCGCGCTTTTCGGCCAGGTACTTGAGCTGGGTTTCGTCCAGCGCATGGCCTTCAAGCATGCCGATGGCGATCAGATGGCGCTCCAGCACCGCGCCGATCTCGGCCACGATCGACGGCATGTAGACGCCACCCTTCTTCAGATAGCCGCCGCGCGGGTCGAACACCGCCTTCAGCTCCTCGACGAGGAAAGTGCAGTCGCCGCCCTTGCGGAACACCGCGGACATGATGCGGGTAAGCGCAACGATCCACTGGAAGTGGTCCATGTTCTTCGAATTGATGAAGATCTCGAACGGCCGCCGTTGCTCATGCGGGGTGCCGGCGTTGAGCACGATGTCATTCACGGTAACGTACAGCGCGTGCTCGAACAGCGGCGACTTGATCTTGTAGGTCATGCCGATGAGGGTTTCCGGACGTTGCAGGCTCTCGTCCATTTCCACCACGTTGACGGCCTTGCTCGTCTTGCTCTCGATGCTGGCCGCAGCGGCCGCGGGGCGCTCGAGGGCCTCGTCGACGACCTTGAAGCCCTTGATGCGCTGGGTGATCTTTACGGTCATTGTGCAGATTCTCCTGCCGGGCACAGCGATGGCCCGGCGCTTATACGATTGGCAGTCCGGTTCAGTACTTGCCGTAATAGCCTTCTTTGAGGGCGTCGAACAGGTTGGCGGCGGTGTTCACCTCGCCGTCGTACTCGACTTCCTGGTTGCCCTTGAGCTCGACCACGCTGCCGTCCTCGAGGGTGAAGCGGTACAGCGTCTTCTCCAGATCGGACTCCTTGACCAGCACGCCCTGGAACGCCGCCGGGTTGAAGCGGAAGGTGGTGCAGCCCTTGAGGCCCTGGCGCCAGGCGTAGCGGTAGATGTCCTTGAACGCCTCGAACGGATAATCGGTCGGCACGTTGGCGGTCTTGGAGATCGACGAGTCGACCCACTTCTGCGCGGCGGCCTGGATGTCCACGTGCTGGGTCGGGCTGACGTCATCGGCGGTGATGAAGTAGTCCGGCAGCTTCTCGCCCGGCTCGTCGGAACCCGGCTTGGCGCGCTCGTTGATCAACGTGCGGTAGGCCAGCAGCTCGTAGCTGAACACCTCGATCTTCTCCTTGGCCTTGCGGCCCGGGCGGATCAGGTTGCGCGAGTAGTGGTGGGCAAAGCTCGGTTCGATGCCATTAGAAGCATTGTTGGCCAGGCTCAGGCTGATGGTGCCGGTGGGCGCGATGGAGCTGTGGTGGGTGAAGCGCGCGCCCTGTTCGGCCAGCGCCTCGATCAGTTCCGGTGCGTACTCGGCGATCTTCTGCATGTAGCGTGAATACTTGGCGTGCAGCACGCGACCGGCAATCTGGTCACCGACCTTGTAGCCGTCCTTGGCCATCTCCGGACGCTTGCGCAGCATCTCGGCGGTGACTTCGAAGGTCTGGCTCAGCAGCGGTGCTGCGCCCTTCTCCTTGGACAGCTCCAGCGCCTGCTCCCAGCCGACCAGCGCCATCTCGCGGGCGACTTCCTCGGTAAACACGCAGGCTTCCGGGCTGCCATAGCGCAGCTTGAGCAGCGTCAGCGTCGAGCCGAGGCCGAGGAAGCCCATGCCGTGGCGGCGCTTGCTCTCGATCTCGTGGCGCTGCTGCTCCAGCGGCAGGCCGTTGATCTCCACCACGTTGTCCAGCATGCGGGTGAAGATGCGCACCACTTCGCGGTACTTGTCCCAGTCGAAGCGCGCATCGGCGCCGAACGGGTCGATGACGAAGTTGGTCAGGTTGATCGAGCCCAGCAGGCACGAGCCGTACGGCGGCAGCGGCTGCTCGCCGCAGGGGTTGGTGGCGCGGATCGCTTCGCACCACCAGTTGTTGTTCAGCTGGTTGACGCGGTCGATGAGGATGAAGCCCGGCTCGGCGTAATCGTAGGTGGACACCATGATCATGTCCCACAGATGCCGCGCCTTGACCCGCCCGTAGATCTTGCAGGCGACCAGGCCGTCGTCGCGCACGATGTAGCCGTCATGCACTGGCCATTCGCGCCAGAGCACATGCTCGGCGTCTGCCAGGTCGAGCTCGCCGGCTTCCTTGGCGTGTACCGGGAAGATGAGCGGCCACTCGCCATCGGCTTCCACCGCCTGCATGAATTCGTCGGTGATCAACAGGCTCAGGTTGAACTGGCGCAGCCGGCCGTCTTCGCGCTTGGCGCGGATGAACTCGCGCACGTCCGGATGGCCGACATCGAAGGTGCCCATCTGCGCGCCGCGGCGGCCGCCGGCGGAGCTCACGGTGAAGCACATCTTGTCGAAGATATCCATGAACGACAGCGGCCCGCTGGTGTGCGCGCCGGCACCCGAGACAAAGGAGCCGCGCGGACGCAGGGTGCTGAACTCGTAGCCGATGCCGCAGCCGGCCTTGAGCGTCAGGCCCGCCTCGTGGACCTTACCGAGAATGTCGTCCATCGAGTCGGTGATCGAACCCGAGACAGTGCAGTTGATGGTCGAGGTGGCCGGCTTGTAATCCTGCGCGCCGGCGTTGGAGATGATCCGCCCGGCCGGGATGGCGCCATTACGCAGCGCCCAGAGGAAGCGCTCATACCAGTGCTCGCGCTGCTTGGCCGGCTCGACATCGGCCAGGGCACGGGCGACGCGCTGCCAGGTGTCATCGACGCTCTGGTCGATCGGTGTGCCGTCCTTGCTGGTGAGCCGGTATTTCTGCGCCCAGATATCTTCGGAAGCCGCCTGCAGGGCGATGGAAGTGCTCTTGCTGTCTGCCGCGATGGGCCCGTCCGTCTTCGCCATGCGCTACGCATCCTCGTGCCGAAAGTGGGTAAACGAAAAGCTCGTACGATAGCGAATTTCCGGCCGAAGCATATGACTCTTGTCAAATTACCCGGAGCGGTGACGAACGGCGCTGACCATGTACCAAAAACGAAAAAACCCGCCGAGAGGCGGGTTCTTTCTTCAAGGGCCGATCAATTACTTGATCTTGGCTTCCTTGTAGATAACGTGCTTGCGTACGACCGGATCGAATTTCTTGATTTCGATCTTGTCGGGGGTGGTGCGCTTGTTCTTGTCGGTGGTGTAGAAGTGGCCGGTACCGGCGCTGGACACCAAACGGATCAGGTCACGCATGATTGCTCTCCTTAAACCTTTTCGCCGCGGGCGCGCAGCTCGGACAGAACGACGTCAATGCCGCGCTTGTCGATGATGCGCATGCCTTTGGCACTCAGGCGCAGACGGACGAAGCGGTTCTCCGACTCGACCCAGAAGCGATGATGCTGCAGGTTCGGCAGGAAACGACGACGGGTTTTGTTGTTTGCGTGGGAAACGTTGTTCCCGGTTACCGGACCCTTACCGGTAACTTGACAGACTCTCGACATGCCTCAGCCCTCTAAAACCACATGCCCAACCCGGCATGGGTTGGCCGCTTGAATTCACTTGTCAGTTCGGCGCTCAGCGCCACGTTTCATGGGGGTCTTACCGGCCACGTTGCGAACGAAGATACCGGGCCCCTAGAAAAGAGCGCTGCTTTATATCAGAAACCCCCCAGAGCAACAAGCGCGGATTGATATTTCCGCCCGGCTGCCGTGGACCCGAACCCCTTCGCCCGGCTCATCCGGTGGGTTGCGCGACCCGGCAGATCCGCCCGTCGCTTCGTACATATATATAGCTAGCGATCAGCTTGCAGCGGCGCGCGCCTCGTCACGCAGCTGCCGACGCAGCAACTTGCCGACCGCGGTCTTCGGCAGCTCGTCGCGCAGCTCGAGAAAGCTCGGCATCTTGTAGCCGGTGAGGTATTGCCGGCAATGTTCGAGCAAGGCCCGCTCATCAACCGTATCGTCCTTGAGGCTGACGAAGACCTTCACCGCCTCGCCCTTGCGCGCATCCGGCACGCCCACCGCCACGCATTCACGCACGGATGGATGCTGCATCAGCACATCCTCGATCTCGTTGGGGAACACATTGAAGCCGGACACCAGGATCATGTCCTTCTTGCGGTCGACGATCTTCACGAAGCCATCAACATCCAGCAGTGCGATATCGCCGGTCTTCAGCCAGCCATCGGGCGTGAGCACCTTGGCCGTCTCGTCCGGACGTTGCCAGTAGCCCTGCATGACCTGCGGACCACGCAGCCACAGTTCGCCCGGCGTTTCCGGCGGCACGTCGTTGCCCTCGTCATCCACGGTGCGCAGCTCGGTCTCGATCAGCGCCTGGCCGATGTAGCCTTCACGGTAGGGGCTCAGCTGAGTGCCGGTTGCGACCACCGGCGACGCCTCGGTCAGGCCGAAACCTTCGCGAATCGGCGCGCCGGTCAGCGCCTGCCAGCGGCGGCCGACCTCACTGTTGAGCGGCGCGCCGCCGGACGTCGCCCACTTCAGATGGGAGAAATCGATGCTGCGAAATTCCGGATGATTCATCAGCCCGACGAACAGCGTGTTGATGCCGCTGAGCAGACTGAACGGATGACGCTGCATGGCACCGATGGTTTCGTCCAGATTGCGCCCGTCGCGGATGAATACGGTATGCAGGCCCATGCCCACCGAACTCAGGCAGTTCGTGGCGAAAGCCATGATGTGATACAGCGGCAACGGGGCGATACGCACGTCCTTTTCCGGCTCGAGCAGACCAGGCTGGTCGAACAGCTCGATGGTCTGCAGCACGTTGGCCAGCAGGTTGCGGTGTGTGAGCATCGCCCCCTTGGACACACCAGTCGTACCGCCGGTGTACTGCAACAACGCCAGCCGGTCGAGACCTGCCTCGCGCTGCACCGGCGATCTCTGTTCGCCCAGGCGCAGCGCCTGCATGAAGCGCAGCGTTCCGTCCTCCTGGCTTTCGTAGATTGGCTGTTGCAGGTCATCGACGCTGGTCAGGATGATCTGCCGCAGCGCGGTGTCCGCCTGCACCGCACGGACCTGTGGCAACAGGCGATCGAGCACGAGGATCGCCTTGGCGCCGGAATCGTGGAACTGATGCCGGGCTTCGGCGGCGGTGTACTGCGGATTGGTGTTGACGATCACCAGCCCGGCCTTGAGCGCCCCGAACACGGCGATCGGATACTGCAAGCAGTTGGGTAGCTGTAGCGCCAGCCGGTCACCCGGTTGCAGACCCGCGTGATACCGCAGGTAGCGCGCGAAGGCGTCGGCACGACTGCCCAGCTCGGCGTACGTGAGGTGGTCGTCACCACAGGAAAATGCCGTGCGCTGCGGATGCGTCGCGCAGGCTCGAGAGAGCAGGTCATGGACGTTCTGGTAGCTGCCACGGGCGAGTTCGGCAGCCACGTAGCCTTGCACGGAAGCGGACATCGACATTCTCCAAAATGACTTATTGTTTTACTGTGCGAAACTTGATGTCGAATCCGATAGTAGTGGAACAGTTTTTCTCCCGCAATGATCGCCAATGGCCGCACTGCCCGGCATCGGGCGATCTGCTATCGTTCGCCACCGCTGCCCACTAGCCAGACAGACCGAGACCAATGAGCGACGACATCGAAGACACCGGCACACCCAAGGATCGCAAGTTCGTCGAAGCCCTCGCCCGCGGGCTGGACGTGCTGCGTGCCTTTACCCATGGCTCGGTGGTGATGGGCAACCAGGACATCGCACGCATCACCGGGCTGCCCAAGCCCACCGTGTCGCGCATGACCTACACGCTGACCAAGCTCGGCTACCTCAGCTATTCGCAACAGCTGGAGAAGTACCAGCTCGACTCCGGCGTGCTGGCGCTCGGCTACGCCTACGTATCCAACCTGCGCGTGCGCCAGCTGGCCAAGCCGTACATGGATGAATTCGCCCGCCGCACCAACACCACGGTGGGCCTGACCTGCCGCGACCGGCTGTCGATGATCTACGTGGAAAACTGCCGCCCGGCCGAAGTCACTACCCTGCGCATGGACGCCGGCGTGCGCCTGCCGCTGGCCACCACCGCCGCCGGTCGCGCCTTTCTCGCCGCCACGCCGGAAAAGGAACGCGAGCATCTGATGGCGGCGCTGGCGGCCAAGTATGGGGATGGCTGGGCCGCCATCGAGGCGTCACTGCACGCCTCGTTCGAGGAGTTCGTACAGCACGGCTTCTGCCTGTCGCTCGGCGACTGGGACCGCAACGTGATGGCCGCCGGTGTGCCGCTGCACCTGGCCGACGGCAGCATCATGGCGCTGACCTGCGGTGCGCCGTCATTCCAGCTCAGCGAGGACACCCTGAAGAACTCGCTGGCCCACCAGCTGGAAATGCTCGCCCGCGATATCGAAAGCCTCGGCGTCTGACCGTCAGGCCCTGACGCTGGCCCAGGCGATATCCGCGAGCAGCTCGCGGCAGTCGGCCAGCGCGGTACGGGAACGTCCCGCCAGCCAGTTGCGCGCCATGTCATGGCAGGGTCCGATCACCACCGCGAGAAAGCAGTCGCCGGGCATTCGCCGAAAGGCTCCGCTTTCCCGATGGCGGCGAAGGATCGCCCCAACCCGCTCGCCGTGGGTGCGATTGACCTCGCGCAGCTGCTCGCCCATCTCCCCCGCCTCGACCCGCCCGCGGTTGTGCAAGACGAAGCGCGCCCAGTCCGGGTTCGCCACCACCCAGTCGATGTAGCTGGTGACGAACAGCCGGACGCAGGCCTCGGCATCGAGCGTCTCGATCAGTCCGGCTTCCAGCAGCGCGGCGTACTCGCCGATGCCTTCCAGATACAGCGCAGCGATGATCCGCTCACGATTGCCGAAATGGTGATAGAGGCTGCCGATGCTGGCGCCGGAACGGTCGCGGATCATCTCGATGGTGGTCGCCTCCACACCGAACTCGGTGAAACAGGCGAGTGCGGCCTGAAGGATTTCCTGCTTGCGGCTACTACGGGCCATCCGGCCTCCAGTCTGAACTAGAATATTTTTCTAGAATTATCTTCTACCCTTCGTATACTGCACCGATCGCAGCAATCGCAGAAGCGCGGAGAACAACAAGATGGCGACGATACAGGTTGAAGAACGCTCCATCGACAATGGCAACGGCCATGCCCTGTCCAGCTACTGGTATCAGCCGAGCAGCGTGCCATGCGGCGTCGTGCTGATCGCGCCGGCGATGGGCGTGCCGCAGCGCTTCTACACTGACTTCGCCAACTGGCTCGCCGAGCGCGGCTATCAGGTGGTGACCTTCGATTACCTGGGGATGGGCCGCTCGCGGCGAATGCCGCTTCGCCAGTTGAACGTGGACATCCTCGACTGGGCGCGCCATGACTGCAGCGCGGTGCTCGCCGTGGCCGCTGAAGCCGCCGGCGAATTGCCGCTGTACTGGATCGGCCACAGCGTCGGCGCGCAGATTCTGCCGCTGGTCAAAGGCCATGAGCGCCTGACCCGCATCGTCACCATCGCCGCCGGCAGCGGCTACTGGCGCGAGAACAGCCCGCAGATCCGCAACAAGGCCTGGCTGCTCTGGCATGGCCTGGCGCCGGTATTGACTGCGGTGGCGGGCTACTTCCCGGGCGCTCGCATCGGGGCGGTCGGCGACCTGCCGGCTGGGGTGATTCGCCAGTGGCGGCGCTGGTGCCTGCATCCGGAGTATCTGGTCGGTGTCGAAGGCGAGCCCGTGCGTCAGGCCTTCGCAGCGGTACGCACACCGCTGACCTCGCTGTCCTTCAGCGACGACGAAATGATGTCGGCGCGCAACACCGAATCCCTGCATGGCTTCTACAGCTCGGCGCCGAAGATCATGCAGCGCATCGCGCCAGCGGAAATCGGCGCCACGCGGATCGGCCACTTCGGCTTCTTCCGTCGCGGTTTCGCCGACAACCTCTGGACGCCGCATCTGTTGCCAGAGCTGATGCCGGGTCAACCACAAACTGTGGCGTGACTCCAAGCGCGCTAATTTCGCAGAGCGGAACACTGCTAGTATATTTCGAAACATATGCAGGAGTTATTCACCTTGCCGGATGGCGGATCTCCGACAAAAGTGAGGATGGGTTGGTTACAGCCCTCCTTGCCAATGGAGCCTTGCCATGCACAACAACAATAACGGCTACCCCTCGCAAACCCGCGCCTGGGTCACGGTCGCCATCCTCATGCTCGCCTACGTGCTGTCCTTCGTCGATCGGCAGATCCTCAACCTACTGGTCGAGCCGATCCGCCGTGATCTGGACATCACCGACACCCACATGAGTCTGCTCATGGGCTTCTCCTTCGCGGTGTTCTACACCATCTGCGGCGTGCCCATCGGACGCCTGGCCGACCGCAAGAGCCGACGCGGCATCATCGCCATCGGCGTGCTGGTGTGGAGCCTGATGACCGCGCTGTGCGGCACCGCGCGAACCTTCTGGCAGTTTCTCGTGTTCCGCATCGGCGTCGGTGTCGGCGAGGCCGCGCTATCGCCCTCGGCCTACTCGCTGATCGCCGACAGCTTCCCGCCCAAACTGCGCGGCACCGCGATGAGCGTCTATTCGATGGGCATCTACATCGGCTCCGGCCTGGCCTTTCTGCTCGGCGGGCTGGTGGTCAAGTTCGCCTCGGCCCAAGGTGATGTGGAGCTGCCGGTGCTCGGCATGGTGCGCCCCTGGCAGCTGATCTTCCTCGTACTTGGCGCGGCCGGCGTGCTGTTCACTGCCGTGCTCTTGCTGATCCGCGAGCCGTCACGCAAGGGCGTCGGCGCGGGCGTCGAGGTACCGCTGAGCGAGGTGGCCGGCTACATTCGCCAGAACCGCCGTACCGTGCTCTGCCACAACTTCGGCTTCGCCTGCCTGGCATTCGCCGCCTACGGCAGTTCGGCGTGGATTCCGACGTTCTTCATCCGCACCTACGGCTGGTCGGCCAGCGACGTCGGCGTGCTCTACGGCTCGGTGGTGGCGGTGGCCGGCTCGATCGGCATTATCGCCGGCGGGCGGCTGTCGGACCTGCTGCACCGCCGCGGTTATCGCGACGCACCGCTGCGCGTCGGCATCATCTCCGCCGCGCTGACCCTGCCACTCAACCTCGCCTACCTGGCCGGCACCGGCGAGCTGGCACTGGCGCTGATCGCCCTGCACGTTTTCACCATCGCCATGCCCTTCGGCGTCGGCCCGGCGGCGATTCAGGAGATCATGCCCAACTCCATGCGCGGCCAGGCCTCCGCGGTGTACCTGTTCGTCATCACCATGGTCGGCCTCGGCATCGGCCCGACTGCGGTGGCGCTGGGCACCGACTTCGTCTTCGGCGACGACAACGCCCTGCGCTACTCGCTATTGATCGTCACCGGCGTTGCGCTGGTCGGCGCCATGATCCTGCTCGGCATGGGGCTCAAGCACTACCGTGGCAGCCTGGATCGCCTGCAGGAGTGGAAGCCGCAGGGTGCAGCACCAGTCGAGGCACAGGCCAATCCGGCCTGAGCGGACGCGGGACCTCAGGCGTAGGGTGGATCACGCTTTATCGATCCACCGATCCACGGGTACCGACCCAACCGCGTGGATGTGAAAAGCGACATCCACCCTACGAACCCGAACCGACAGCGTAGGGTGGATCACGCTCCACCGCCCAGCCCAGCCACCGTGCCGCCCCGCCGCGCGAGGTGGAAACGCGCCAACCGCCCTACCGGACTGTTCGCGTACCCGGCCTAGCACCGGAGCCAAGAAACGTCGCGGATAAGTCCACTCCCACAGCACAATCACCGCAACGGTATCCACCGCCCACAAAAAACCCGCTCCTGAGAGCGGGTTCTTTATGTCTCGCGATCAACCGATCACGCCACCTGCATCAGCTTCGCATAAGCCTTCAAATGATGGTCGTCATCACCGAACTGGTGGGCGATCATCACCAGACGCTTGGCGTGGTGGGCGAGGTTGTATTCCCAGGTCATGCCGATGCCGCCGTGCAGCTGAATCGCTTCCTCGGCCACCTTGCGCGCGGCGCGGGCGCAGATGTATTTGGCGGCGGCGATGATACGGCTGCGCTCGTCGTTGTCTTCGCCATCGGCAAAGGTCGCGGCGAGGATCGCCATGCTGGTGGCCTGCTCCAGCTCGGTCTGCATGTCGACCATGCGGTGCTGCAGGACCTGGAACTTGCCGATCGGCACGCCGAACTGCTTGCGCGTCTTCAGGTAGTCGAGGGTCAGCTTGCAGGCCTCGTCCATGCTGCCGAGGGCATCGGCGCACTGCGCGGCGATGGCGCGGCCCTGCTGGTAGCGAATCGCGGGTAAGGCATTGCCAATCTCGCCAAGCAGCGCATCGGCTCCGACCTGCACGTTGTCGAGGAACAGCTCGCAGCCCTTGCGCCCATCGATGGTCGGGTAAACGCGGCGGCTGACGCCCTGGGCGTTGGGGTCAACCAGAAACAGACTGACGCCGGCTTCGTCGCGGCTGTCGCCAGCGCTGCGCGCGGAGACGATGATCCGTCCGGCGCTGTGCCCGCCGATCACCACGGCCTTGCGTCCGGATAGACGATAGCCGCCGTCCGCCGCCTCGGCTTTGGTCAGTACGTCGTTGAGATTGTAGTGACTCTGCGGCTCGTCGAGCGCCACCGCCAGTTGCAGCGAACCGGCCGCAACCTGCGGCAGCAGCTCCTCTTTCTGCGCATCGCTGCCCAATTGAGTGAGCAGTCCGCCAGCGAAGATCACCGATTGCAGGTAGGGCTCCAGGGTCAGGCCGCGACCCAGCTCGGTCATCACCAGCATGGTTTCCACGCCGCCGCCGCCGAAGCCGCCGATCTCCTCGGCGAACGGCACGGCTGTCAGGCCCAGCTCGCCCAGCTGCGCCCAGAACTCGGCGGAAAAGCCCAGCTCCGACTCGCTGAATTTCTCGCGCTGTTCGAACGGGTAGGCGTCGCGCACCAGACGCGCCGCGGTGTCTTGCAGCATTTGCTGCTCTTCAGTCAGTTTGAAGTCCATTGCGGTGCCCCCTTACAGCTCGAGAATCATCTTCGAGACGATGTTCTTCTGGATTTCGTTGGAGCCGCCGAAGATCGACAGCTTGCGCATGTTGAAGTAGTCACCGGCCAGCGACGCGCTGTAGTCGGCGTGCAACAGCTCGCCGTCGTAGTCCAGCTGCATCTCCTCTTCGAGGAACGGCAACGCGTAGGGGCCGATGACCTTGCGCAAAAGGTGAGTAATCGCCTGGCGAATCTCGGTGCCCTTGACCTTGAGGATCGAGGACTCCGCGCCGGGCACGCCGCCCTCCTTCGCCGCGGCGAGGATGCGCAGGGTGCTCATCTCGATGGCCATCAGCTGCATTTCCACTTCCGCGACCTGGGCGCGGAACAGCGGGTCTTCGAGCATTGGCTTGCCATCGCAGACTTCCTTCATCGCGATGCGCTTCAGATGCGCCAACACCGCCTTGGACGAGCCGATGCCGGCGAGGCCCGTGCGTTCGTGGGTCAGCAGGTACTTGGCGCAGGTCCAGCCCTGGTTTTCCTCGCCGACCAGGTTCTCCACCGGCACGCGGACGTTGTCGAAGAAGACCTCGTTGACCTCATGATCGCCGTCCAGGGTGATGATCGGCCGCACGCTGATGCCGGGGCTCTTCATGTCGATCAACAGAAAGCTGATGCCGCGCTGCTGCTGGGCCTCGGGGTCGGTGCGCACCAGGCAGAAGATCATGTTGGCGTGCTGACCAAGAGTGGTCCAGGTCTTCTGGCCGTTGACCACGTAGTGGTCGCCGTCGCGCACGGCGCGGGTCTTCAAGCTCGCCAGGTCAGAGCCGGCACCCGGCTCGGAATAGCCCTGGCACCACCAGTCCTCGCCAGAAAGAATACGCGGCAGGTAATGGTCGATCTGCTGCTGGGTGCCGAACTTGATGATCACCGGGGCGACCATGTTGACCCCAAAGGGCACGGTACGCGGCGCGCCGAAGGCCGAGCACTCCTCATCGAAGATGTGCTTCTCGACCGGGCCCCAGGTGGTGCCGCCCAGTTCCACCGGCCAGCCCGGCGCGTACCAGCCGCGCTTGACCAGAATCTGCTGCCAGCGCTCGTGATCCTGTTTGGACATGTGCTTGCCGAGCTTGACCTTGGCGGCGATGTCCGCCGGCAGCTCGCTTTTCAGGAAGGCGCGCACTTCATCGCGAAAGGCGAGCTCTTCGGCCGTGTAGTTGACGTTCATGGGAAAGTCCTCATGCTGCGTTCGGTTTGCAGGCGGGCGGCACTTATTGCCCGGCCTGCCAGTCGGTGAAGGTGCGGCCTTCGGCGGCCAGTTTTTCCAGCAGCGGCGCTGGCTTCCACCAGTCGCCGCAACGTGCGTGCAGTTCCTTGACCCGCGCCAGCACCCGGTCCAGGCCGACGCTGTCGGCATAGAACATCGGGCCACCACGGAAGGCCGGGAAGCCGTAGCCGTTCAGGTAGATGACGTCGATATCGCTGGAACGCTGGGCGATGCCCTCTTCGAGAATCTTCGCGCCTTCGTTGACCAGCGCGAAGATGCAGCGCTCGACGATGTACTGCTCGTCCAGCGCCTTTCGCTCGATGCCCTTTTCCAGCGACGCTGCCTCCAGCATAGGCGCGAGGTCGGGGTTTTCCTGCGGGGTGCGGTTGCCTGGCTCGTAGCGGTAATAGCCGGCGCCGGTCTTCTGCCCGAGCATGCCGGCGGCGCAGAGCTTGTCGGAGACGGTGGGGAAATCCAGGTGCGCCGGCAGCGTCGCGCGCTGACGCTTGCGGATCGCCTGGCCGATGTCCAGGCCCGACAGGTCACGCATGGCGAACGGTCCCATGGCCATGCCGAAGTTGCGCAGCGCAGCGTCGACCTGCTGTGGCGTGGCGCCCTCCTCCAGCAGGAACTCTGCCTCGCGGCCGTACTGGAAAACCATGCGGTTGCCGACGAAGCCATCGCAGACGCCGACCACCACCGAGACCTTCTTCAGCTGTTTGCCGATCGCCATGGCAGTGGCAAGCACTTCATCGCTGGTCTTCGCGCCGCGCACCACTTCCAGCAGGCGCATGACGTTGGCCGGGCTGAAGAAATGCAGGCCGACCACATCTTCCGGGCGCTTGGTGAAAGCCGCGATGGCGTCCAGATCAAGCGAGGAAGTGTTGGAGGCGAGAATCGCGCCGGGCTTGCAAATGGCATCCAGCTGCTCGAACACCTGCTGCTTGACGCCCATTTCCTCGAAGACCGCTTCGACCACCACGTCGGCATCAGCCAGCGCGGCGTACTCGGTCACGCCCTCGATCAGCGCGAGGCGCTGCTCCATCGCGTCTTCGGTCAGGCTGCCGCGCTTGACGCTCGCCGCGTAGGTGTCGCGGGCGCGCTGCAAGCCGCGTTGCAGCGCCTCCTCATTGATTTCCAGCAGCTTCACCGGCACGCCGGCATTGGCGAAGCTCAGCGCAATACCGACACCCATGGTGCCGCCGCCGATCACCGCGGCGGAGTTGATCGACCGCGGCTTCGTATCGGATGGCAGATCGTTGATCTTGCCCGCCTGGCGCTCGGCGAAGAATGAATGAACCAATGCACCACGCTGAGGCGAGTTCAGGCACTCGGCAAACAGCTCACGCTCGCGCTTGAGGCCTTCGGCCAGCGGCAGCTTCGTCGCAGCCTCGACCGCCGCGATGCAACGCAGCGGCGAGAACAGCCCGGGCATGCGCTTGGCCACCTCGGCATGCTTGGCGCGAATCAGCGCCTCGTTGTCGGCGCCCTCCAGGCCTTGGGTCTGCTCGCCAGTACGTCGCGGTGTGCGGCCTTCCTCGACCATGCGACGGACATAGGCCAGGCCAGCTTCCACCAGATCACCCTCGAACAGCTCGTCGACGATGTTGTGCTCGACCGCCTCGGCCGCACTGATCGGCTGGCCGCTGACGATCATCTCCAGCGCCTTCTCGACACCGGCCAGACGCGGCAGCCGCTGGGTGCCACCGGCGCCCGGCAACAAACCCAGCTTCACTTCCGGCAGGCCGACCTTGGCGTCCTTGCGCGCGATGCGGTAATGGCAGCCCAGCGCGACTTCAAGCCCGCCACCGAGCGCGGTGCCATGAATGACCGCAACGCTCGACTTGTTGCAGGCTTCGATGATTTCGATCACCTCGGGCAGGCTCGGCGCCTGCGGCGGCTTGCCGAATTCCTTGATGTCGGCCCCGGCGATAAAGGTGTTGCCCTCGCAGACCAGCGCCACCGCACGTACCTGCGGGTCCGCTTCGGCGCTCTGAAAGGCCTTCTGCAGCCCCTCACGCACCGCCTGGCCAAGGGCATTGACTGGTGGATTGTTGACCGTGATCAGCGCGATCTCGCCCTGAACTTCGAGCCGTACGACATCTGTCATGACTGGCCTCCGCTGTGTGAAATGCTGATTGGAATTGTAATTTCACGGAATCATGTTTCGCACAGCAGAATAATGGAGTCACGTTACGCGTGTCGATAGGCCTGCTGTTGGGAGCGGTTTAGCCGATGCAGAAGGCGTAATGCCCAGCAGGTGTGATGTTGCGGGTAATGGGTCCGGCGCCGGAGAGCATTATCAATCAGCGGAATAATGCCGCCAAAGCGCGCGGCGGCTTCAGCCTGGAACGGCGTGCCGCGGAGCGCGAAGCAACAGGTCGGGGTCGATGCGCAGCAAACGTACCGTACGTTCGTTGGCCAGAGAGGTAGGTTCAGTGCCTTCAGGCAGCTCCACCAGCAGGCGTGTCAGATTGAGTATCAGCGCTTCGCGGCGCAGCACACCGGCACCTAACGTGTAGTAGGCGCTGATTACCTGACGCAACTCCAATGGCAGCGCCCATTGCGCCCGCAACGCTGAGCCGAAGCCGGCCGCACGCTCGCGCAGACAGCGCTGCAGCTCTGCCTCATCGAGCGCGCCGCCGCTGTCGAGCCATTCCTGCAGGCTGCGCAACAGCGCCAGCTCACCGATGTTCTGCAGCAGTCCGGCGCTGAAGCACAGCTCGGCATCCAGCTTCAGCTGGCGCGCCAGCCAGCTCGCCAGACGCGCCGTGCGCAGCGCCTGGGCACTGAGCTGCGCCGCCAGCTCGGCGAGGCGCGGTTCGACCAGCCGGGCGTTGTGCTGCAAGGCCAGCTCGGTGACCAGTTGCAGACTGCGCGCGGCGCCCAGCTGTCGTTGCGCCTGCGCCAGGCTCACGCAGGATGCCGCCGACGTTGCCGCACTGCTGCTGGCAACGCTGATCAGCCGGGCGCTGACCTGCGGATCGCGCGACAGCAGCTCCTCCAGCTCGGCGAAATCCTGGTCGCCGCCCTGCAAACGCTGCAACGCCGTCAGTACGCTGTCCAGCAGCGGCGCTCCCCGATTATGCGGACGCATGCGTTCGAGAAAACTGTCGAGGTCATCGACCACGGCCAGGCGCGCCGCGCCAGCGTGGCCGGCCGACCGCGGCAGCAGCTTGTCCAGCCGCTGGCGCAGGTCAGCGAGATCATAGGGTTTGCCGAGATAGGCGGCCGGCGCGAGCGGCAGCACGGTGCGCACGCTGGCGGTATCGGTACGGGCACTGATCAGCACGCAGGGCAGGCGCTGGGTCGGACCATGGCGACGCAGCTCGCGCAGCAGCTGGCGCCCGTCGAGCCCGTCCAGTTCGCCATCCACGATCAGCAGGCTGGGCGCCTGCCGCTTGCACGTCGCCAGGGCGGCATGGCCATCGGCCGCCGGTTGCACACGCATGCCGGGCCTCAGCTGGCGCACCAGCTGACAAAGTTGGTCCGCACGCCACGGTTCGTTGTAGGCGACCAGTACGAAGGAGACTTGGGCCGAGATGCTCACCGTGGTACTCGCTGGGGAGACGACTGCTACCGGATGGCAGGTCGACAATTGCAGCGCGTCGACTAATGCGACGCGCTGCGGGGGCGAGCGATTCTGACCGGAGGAGAACGCGACAGCCAGCCCCTGAGACCGACTGTCGCAGGGGCATCAAATGCCCATGCAGAGGTACTTGATCTCCAGGTAGTCCTCGATGCCGTACTTGGAGCCCTCGCGGCCGAGGCCGGACGACTTGACCCCGCCGAACGGCGCCACCTCGGTGGAAATCAGCCCGGTGTTGATGCCGACCATGCCGTACTCCAGCGCCTCGGCGACGCGGAACACGCGGCCCAGATCGCGCGCGTAGAAGTAGGAGGCCAGGCCGAACTCGGTGTCATTGGCCTTGGCGATCGCGTCGGCCTCGTCCTTGAAGCGGAACAGCGGCGCCAGCGGGCCGAAGGTCTCTTCCTTGGCCACCTTGGCACTGTCCGGCACGTTAACCAGCACGGTCGGCTCGAAATAGCTGCCGCCCAGCGCATGGGCCTGGCCACCTGCCACCAGCCGCGCGCCCTGGGCCACCGCGTCCTCGATATGCTCGCGGACCTTGGCGGCAGCGCGATCGTCGATCAGCGGACCGAGATCGGTACCCTCCTCCAGGCCATTGCCAACCCGCAGCTTGGCCACGGCCGCCTGGAATTTCTCGGCGAAGGTGTCGTACACGCCGTCCTGCACATAGATGCGGTTGACGCAGACGCAGGTCTGCCCGGCATTGCGGTACTTGGACTGCACGGCACCCTTCACCGCCTCGTCCAGATCGGCATCGTCGAAGACAATGAACGGCGCGTTGCCGCCGAGCTCCAGCGAGACCTTCTTGATGCCCGGCGCGCACTGCTCCATCAGCTTGGCGCCGACCTCGGTGGAGCCGGTGAAGGAGATCTTGCGTACCTTGGGGTTGGCGGTCAGCTCGTTGCCGATGTCGCCGGCCGAGCCAGTCACCACGCTGAGCACGCCCTTGGGAATGCCGGCGCGCTCGGCCAACTCGACCATCGCCAGCGCCGAGAACGGCGTCTGCGAAGCGGGCTTGATCACCATGGTGCAGCCGGCTGCGAGCGCGGGGCCGGCCTTGCGGGTGATCATCGCCGCCGGGAAATTCCACGGGGTGATCGCCGCGGTCACGCCGATCGGCTGCTTGATGACGATGATGCGTTTGTCTTTCTGGTGCCCGGGAATGGTGTCGCCGTAGATGCGCTTGGCTTCCTCGGCGAACCACTCGATGAACGAGGCGGCGTAGGCGATCTCGCCCTTGGCTTCGGCCAGTGGCTTGCCCTGCTCCAGCGTCATCAGCCGGCCGAGGTCGTCCTGGTTCTCCATCAGCAGCTCGAACCAGCGACGCAGCTTCTGCGAACGCTCCTTGGCGGTCAGATCACGCCAGGCCGGCAGCGCGCGCTCGGCGGCATCGATGGCGCGGCGGGTTTCCGCAGCGCCCATCTTCGGCACCGTGCCGAGCGTTTCGCCGGTGGCCGGGTTGTTCACGCTGATGGTCTGGCCGCTGTCGGCATCCAGCCAGGCACCATCGATATAGGCCTGCTGACGGAACAGAGCGGTGTCTTTGAGTTGCATGGCAGTCTCCTCGGGCATCGTAGCGGCAGGCCCGCTGCGGAAAGTTTGGCTGATACGACGCTCATCTGAACCGTCCTTCGCCGCCCGGTTCCTGTCGCCGCATTGCACTGCGAACGGCCATGCTAGGACCGCAGCCACTGGCCCGGCAAGCTCATGACGCATGACGTTGTCGCGCCATTGACCAGCCTGATACATCGCACGGCCTGTCACGCCTTGTTACCCAAACCCTACTACTGGCCGGGGTATAGTTGCGCGCGAGCGGCCTCGGCCGCCGATAACCAAGGATCGATAAGGAGTTACCGTGAAAGCATTGATGACAGGCGCCGTGGCCGCCGTCCTGCTGGCCAGCACTGCCGTCCAGGCGCAGATGAAACCGGAAGAGATGGTCGAAACCCGCCAGGCCGGCTACCAGTTCATGTCGTGGAACATGGGCAAGATCAAGGCCCAGGTAATCGACGGCAAGGAGCCCTACGATCAGGCCAAGGTGGCTGCGGCCGCCAATGCCATCGCCGCCATCGCCAACGCCGGCATGGGCAGCCTGTACAGCCCGGACACCACCACCGAGCAGCTGGGCAAGGCGACTCGCCTGAAGCCTGAGTTCTTCCAGAACCTCGGCGAAGCCGGGCAGATCGGTCGCAACTTCACCGCCGCCGCCAACCAGCTCGCCAAGGTGGCCGCAGAAGGCGATCAGGCCGCGATCAAGAAGGCCTTCGGCGACGTCGGCGGTAGCTGCAAGTCCTGCCACGACAAGTTCCGCGCCGACTGATCAGGCGCAGCCAGCCGACACCTGCCGGTCGGCTGGCTTACCAGTCCAGGCTGGGCGCCACCGCCGCCGGCTCAGGCCGCAGCCAATCCCCCACCGCCTGCACGCCCCAGACGCAAGCCGCTCCCAGCGCGATCGCCAGAACCGCCGCGGGCAGCGAGCCACCCCGCGCATTCTGCTGGGACGGATGCTCGCGCTGCGTCCGCCCCGCGATCATCGCCCGCACCAATGGCCGGCGCATCACCAGCGTGTAATAGATGATGGCTGCGATGTGCATGCCGATCAGCACCAGCAGCAGCCACTTCGCCTGCCGATGCAGGCCGCTCAGCGCGCTGCCGGTCTCGCTGCTGATCAACGCATGGAGCGGGCCCTGAAAGGCGATGTCATCGGTTGCCATCAATCCGCTGGTCACCTGAAAGGCCACCAGCAGCAGCATGGCCAGCACCGAGAACGCGCCGAGCGGATTGTGCCCGGCTTCGCGCCAGTTGCCCTGTAGATAGTCCTTCACGCCAACCGTGGCAGCGAAGATCCGCGACCAGCGGGCGTACGTCGAACCGACGAAGCCCCAGATCAGGCGGAACACCAGTAGCCCCAGCACCAGCAGGCCGAGCCGGCCATGCCAGGGCATCAGACTGCCGCCGACCCAGCCCGAGACGATGGCCGCGATAACCGCCCCGGCGAACAGCCAGTGAAACAGCCGCAGCGGCGCGTCCCAGAGTTTGATATGGCCCGACATCTCCATCCCCTCGCCATCCGAACACCCACGGCCCCCGGCCGCGACACGCAAGGGTACCAGCCGGCCCAGTGACAGGCAGCTGCGAAAAAGCCGCACCTGGGCGTATCCGCCCGGCCGCACCAGCATGGACGCCCGTCAACGACATGCGTATGATTGCGCCCCGCAACGCATCCGTAGCTCAGCTGGATAGAGTACTGCCCTCCGAAGGCAGGGGTCGTGGGTTCGAATCCCGCCGGATGCGCCATATATAGTCGTTTCGAGTGCCGCTCGAAGCGCTCCGCAAAAGCCCGCTCGCTGCGGGCTTTTGCGTTTCTGCAGGTCCGTCAGCGATCAGCAGATCACCTGCCAGCAACGATCGGCCGGCGCAAGGCAAACCTGCCGCGCGACGTCACCGAGCCGCCTCAACCTGACCTCACGCTCGTTTTAGACGCATCCGTCGGGTGTTCTGTGAACCCGTTCACCGAGCCTGCACGACAACTGAACTTCAATGCCTCGCTCAGGTCGCGCCATGCGCACCTTGCCCCCACACACGACTTCAAGGAGGAAATCGCGTGCCCGTGCGCTATTACGCCCTCGTTTCGCTCATCGCCGCCGCGCTGCTCGCCGGTTGCACCGGCAACTACAAATTCGACGATGACCACTATCGCCCGCTGGGTGATCCGCAAGCCTTGAATCGCGGCAAGTAACCGCAAGGAGCGACACGACCATGGAACTGGTCTTCGATATGGTGGGCGCCCAGCAATTCGTGCCCGGGCTGCTGACCACCAAAACCTTCAAGCAGGCCGGCGGCGTGATCGGCCGGGCCGAAGGCTGCGATTGGGTGATCCCCGACCGCAAGCGCGTCCTCTCCGGGCGTCACGCGGTGATCAGCTACCGCGACGGCGGCTTCTTTCTCACCGATACCAGCAGTAACGGCATCCAGCTCAAGGACAGCGGTGCCAGCCTGGTCAAGGGCCAGCCGCAGCGCATCGAGCATGGCAGCGTCTATTGCCTGGGCGACTTCGAGATCCGCGCCCGGCTGATCCAGGACCCGGCGCTGTTCGAAGGCGACATCGGCCGCCCGCAACCTGCCGGCACCATCATTCCCGACGATGCCTTCCTCGACCTCGATCCACTGGTCGCGATGGATCAGCAGGAGCGCATCTATGCCGAAGTCGACGACCTCGACCTGACGCTGGTGGCACCGCAACGCCAGGCCCAGCAGCGCGACTACGCCCGCATCGACACCGAAAGCCTGCCGCTGCCGGAGCTGGTCATGCCGCAGGTGGCAACCGAACCCAAGCGCGAACCGGAGCCCGAACGCCTGCCTCCCGGCTTCTGGCAGCGCTTCGGCGACGCGCTGGGTGTCGATCTCAAGGATATGGACGAGGACCAGCGTCAGGCGCTGGCACTGAATGCCGCGCGCCTGCTCAAGCAGAGCATCGGCGGTTTGCAGCAGAGCCTGCGCACCCGTAGCGAGCTGAAGAACGAGCTGCGCCTGGCACTGACCACCGTACAGAGCGCCGGCAACAACCCGCTCAAGCACAGCGCCGATACTGGCGAGGCCATGAGCGCCCTGCTGCGCGGTGGCAAGCCTGGCCAGCTCACGGCCGAGCAGGCCGTCGGTCGCGCCTTCCGCGACCTGCAGGCGCATCAGGTGGCACTGCTGGCCGCCAGCCGCGCAGCGGTGCAGGCGATGTTCGAACAACTGGCCCCGGAGCAGCTGGCGCTGCGTTTCGAACGCGAAGGCCGCAAACCGCTGCTCGCCACCGCCGGCAGTCGCTGGCGCGCCTATCGCCGGCTGCATCACAGCCTCGGCCAGGACGCCGACTGGAGCGAACGGCTGTTCGCCCGCGATTTCGCCAAGACCTATGAGGAGCAGGTGCGCCTGATCGCCACGCTCGATTCCACCCATCAAGGATGATCCCATGCCTCGTCGCATCACCCTGGCCATGCTGGCCTCGCTGCTCGTGCTGGGCGGCTGCTCGGCGCTGTCGCCGTACTCCAAGCTGACCAAGCTGGATCTCGAACTGCACGGCAGCGACCGTCTCAATCCCGACCTCAACGGCCGACCGTCGCCGATCGTGCTGCGCCTGCTGGAGCTCAAGCATCCGGTGGCGTTCGAGAGCGGCGACTTCTTCGCCCTCTACCAGCGGCCCAAGGAAGCCCTGGCGCCGGACCTGGTGACCTCCGAGGAACTGGAACTGCGTCCCGGCGAGAGCCGCGAGCTGAAGCTGTCGGTGCAGGACGGCAGTCGCTACGTCGGCGTGCTGGCCGCCTACCGCGACCTGCCGGAAGCCAGCTGGCGCTACGTCATCGCCGTGCCGCCGCAAGAGCGCACCCGCGTCGCCCTGAGCCTGGATGAGCGCGGCATCGCGCTGTTCGACCCGCTCGCCGAAGAAGGAAAATAAGCATGAGCCTGCACAAGGTTGTCTGGCAGGAAGGCATGCTGCTGCGTCCGCAGCACTTCCAGCAGAGCGATCGCTACTACGATCACCAACTCAAGGCGCGTACCCAGAAGCTGGGCAGCTACGCCTGGGGCTTCTTCAACCTGGAGATCGACCGCCAGTTCCTCAACATGGGCAAGCTGGTACTCAGCCAGGCCAGCGGCATCCTCCCGGACGGTACGCTGTTCGAGCTGGGCAGCGAGCGCGAGCCACTGGCGCTGGACATCCCGCCGAACACAGGCAGCACACCGGTCTATCTCGCGTTGCCGCTGGTCACCGGCAACCACATCGAGACCCGCCGGCCCGAACAGAAGGACGTGCTGGCGCGTTATACCGCCCACGAACTGGAGGTCGCCGATTCCAATGCCGGCGACAGCAGCACCAGCCAGGTGAGCACCGGCCTGCCGGATTTCCGCCTGCTGCTGGGCGAGCAGCAGAGCGACCAGGCCTACGTGAAGCTGCAGCTGTGCGAGGTACTGGACACCACGCCGGACGGGGTCATCAGCCTCGACCCCGAGTTCATCCCCACCTATGTCAACTTCCAGGCTTCCGGCTACCTGCTGTCGTGCCTGAAGGAAGTGATCAGCATGCTCGCCCACCGCGGCGACACCCTCGCCGAGCGCATCAGCGCCACCGGCAAGGTGGGTGGCGCCGAGGTCGGCGACTTCATGATGCTGCAGCTGATCAACCGTCACGAACCAGTGCTGCGCCACTACCTGGGCGTGGAGCAGGTGCATCCGGAGCAGATCTACCGCGACCTGCTTGGCCTGCTCGGCGAGCTGGCGACCTTCTCCAGCGAGAGCAAGCGCCCGCGCCTGGATGGCCGTTACCAGCACAGCGACCAGGGCGCGAGCTTCCGCAAGCTGATGGACGCGATTCGCCAGGTGTTGTCGATGGTGCTCGAACAGCATGCCATCGAGCTGCTGCTGCAGCAGCGTCAGTACGGCATCCAGGTATCGCCGCTGCATGACCACAAGCTGCTCGGCACGGCGTCTTTCGTGCTCGCCGCCAGCGCCCAGTGCGACTCGGAAACCCTGCGCACGCGGCTGCCGGCGCACCTGAAGATCGGCCCGGTGGAGCGTATCCGCCAGCTGGTCAACCTGCATCTGCCGGGCATCCGCCTCAAGCCGCTGCCGGTGGCGCCGCGGCAAATCCCCTTCCATGCCGGCAAAACCTATTTCGCCCTGGAGCTCAGCGCCGAGGACCAGGCGCAGCTGGAGCGCTCCGGCGGCTTTGCCTTCCATGTGTCCGGTGACTTCACCGGGCTCGAACTGAAATTCTGGGCGGTCAGGGACTGAGCGACATGATCAAGGAAATGGATTACGGACAGGACGACCGCACGGTCATCGTCAATCGAGCGGGAGAGACCCCGGCGCAGAGCCCGCTGACCGACTTCGACACCCCGCCGCGCTTCGAGCAGCTGGAGGAGCGGATGATCTACGCCGCGCGTCTGCGCCCGGCGGAAACCTTCAACATCAGCCTCAATCCGCTGGTAGCTGCCGCCTCGCCGCTGCTGTCGGAAGTGGTGCGCTTCAAGCACAGCCTGGAAAGCGAAGACTTGCAGGCCCTGCATGGCCAGTTGAGCAGCGCGATCAAGCTGTTCGAACATCGCGCGCTGCATGACGGCGCCGAAAGCAGCCAGGTGATGGCGGCGCGCTACGTGCTCTGCACCGTGCTCGACGAGGCCGTGGTAACCACGCCCTGGGGCAACGAGAGCGAATGGTCGCAGATGAGCCTGCTGTCCTCCTTCCACAACGAGACCTTCGGCGGCGAGAAGTTCTTCCAGCTGCTCGAGCGGCTGTCGCGCAACCCGGTCAAGCACCTGCCGATGCTCGAGCTGATGTACCTCTGCCTGTCCCTCGGCTTCGAGGGCAAGTACCGCGTGCTGCCGCGCGGCATGCTCGAACTGGAGGCCGTGCGCGACAGCCTCTACCGGCAGATCCGCCAGATGCGTGGCGACATCCCGCGCGAGCTTTCGCCGCACTGGGAAGGCCTCAAGGACACCCGCCGGCGCCTGGTGCGCATCGTGCCCTGGTGGATGGTCGCGCTGTTCACCCTGATGTGCCTCGGGGTGATCTACGGCGGTTTCGCCTGGGTGCTGGGCGAACAACGCGAGAGCGTGCTGCAACCCTATCGCTCGCTGGACATGGATGCCGGCGATTCCACCTTTTCAGGGATGAGATGAAATGAAGACGTTCTTTGGCAAGCTCGGCGCCGTACTGCGCCGGACCTGGGTCTGGAGCCTGCTGCTGGTCCTGCTGCTGGCAGTCGTGGTGTGGTTCGTCGGGCCGCTGCTGGCGGTCGACGACTACCGCTTCTGGGAAGCGTCGACCGCACGCCTGCTGAGCATCAGCGTGCTGTTTCTCGGCTGGGGCCTGGCCATGGTCTTCACCAGCTGGCGCGCCAGCGCGCGCAGGAAGCGCGACGCGGAAGACCAGGACGTTCAGGAGCAGCTGCGCCGCGACGGCCTGATCGGCGAAGAGCAACAGGAGTTGCGCCATCGTTTCAAGCAGGCGCTACGCACCCTGAAGACCTCCAGCCTCTATCGCGGGCGCAGCGAGAAATGGCGCAGCGAGCTGCCCTGGTACCTGTTGATCGGTCCGCAGGGCAGCGGCAAGACCAGCCTGCTGGACTTCTCCGGGCTGGATTTCCCACTCAACCGCAGCGAACAGCAGCGCCTGACCAAGGACGTCTCCGGCACCCGCTATGCCGACTGGTACTTCGCCGATCATGCCGTGCTGATCGACACCGCCGGCCGCTACTTGACCCAGCCCGATGCAGCTGTCGACGGCAGCGTCTGGGACACCCTGCTCGGCCTGCTGCGCAAGCGCCGCGCGCGTCCGCTCAACGGCGTGCTGGTCAACCTGCCGGTGGACCAGCTGCAAGGCGGCAGTGAACTGGAGCTGGAGAACCTGGCCCGCCAGACCCGTCAGCGCCTGCACGAGATCCATCAGCGTCTGAACGTGGACGTGCCGGTCTACCTAGTGCTGAGCAAGGCCGACCGGATTCTCGGTTTCGACGACTTCTTCGAGCAGCTGTCCCGCGAGGAAAGCGACCAGGTGCTCGGCGCGAGTTTCCGCAAGGAGCAGAACGGCAGCGATGCGCAGGTGGTGCGCCAGGAGTTCGAGGAACTGCTGCGCCGGCTGAACAGCCAGGTGATCCTGCGCATGCATCAAGAGCGCGATACACAGCGCCGTGGCCGGATCCTCGACTTCCCGCATCAGCTGGGGCAGATCGGCGAGCGCCTGAGCCTGTTCATCGAACTCGCGTTTGCCGGCAACCGCTACCAGCGTGCCAGCCAGCTGCGTGGCTTCTACCTGACCAGCGCGCCGCAGCTACGCGAAACGCTCGACCCGCTCACCGCCGGCATCGGCCGCCAGCTCGGCCTGTCCAGCAGTGCGCTGCCGACCTTCCGCAGCGGTCGTGCGCGCTTTATCAATCAGTTGCTCAGCCGGGTGATTTTCCCCGAAGCCGAACTGGCCGGCCTCGACCAGCGCGAAGTGCGCCGCATCGACTGGGGCCAGCGTGCCCTCTATGCCGGCGCCTTCGGCTGTCTGCTGCTGTTCGGCGCTGCCTGGGCTCTGAACTTCTCCGGCAACCATGAACGCCTGGAACAGCTGCGCGACATCGCCCAGCGACTCGGCAGCGAGCGCAAGACCATCGAGGCGGGAGACGAGGCACTGCGCACCCTCAAGGCTCTGGACGCGAGCTATGCGGCGACGCAGGTGTTCCCGCCGAAAGACGAGGTGTCCTGGCTGCGCCGGGGCGGCCTGTATCAGGGCGAAGCGGTCGACCCGACGCTGCACGAGGCCTACCGCCGCGATCTGGAGAACCTGCTGCTGCCACGTGTCGCCCGGCAGCTGGAAGCGCAGATTCGCGCCAACCTGAACGACCGCGAGCAGCTGCTCGGCAGCCTGCGCGCCTATCTCATGCTCAACCTGGCCGAACGCCGTGAAGCGGCCTTCCTCAAGGACTGGCTGGCCGCCGACTGGTCGCTGCGCCATTCGGGCAATGCCGTGGCGCAGCAGGGGCTCAACACACACTTTGCGCGGCTGCTGGAAGAATCCTTCGCTGCATACCAGCTGAACGACAATCTGGTGGCCAAGGCCCGCGCTCAGCTGCGCAGCGAATCGCTGGCGGCAGTGGTGTACCGCATGCTGCGCGACCAGGCACGCAACCTTCCCGACTATCGGCTGAATACGCAGCTCGGCCCGCAGGCATCCCTGTTCGTCGGCGGCGACTATACGATTCCCGGCTTCTACACCCAGCGCGGCTACCAAAAACTGTTCGTCGCCCAGGGCGCCGATCTGGTCAGCGAGATCCTGCGCGACAACTGGGTACTGGGCGAAGGCGACAGCCTCAGCGCCAAGGACCTCGGCCGTCTGCTGGTGGAAATGGAGCAGCTGTACTTCCGCGACTATGCCGCGCACTGGAGCGAAGCGATCGCCCAACTGAACATCCTCCCCGCAGGTAGTGCGGCGCAGGGTGCCGCGCAGCTCGCTGGGCTCACCGCCGCCAACTCACCGCTGCTGCAACTGCTGCTGGAAGTACGCGAGAACACCCGCTTCGCCGGTCTGGCCGAAGCGACCGCCGGGGCTGGCGAGCTGGCCGAAGCGGCGCAAGGCGCCGGCGGCAAGCTCGGCAAGGCGGCCAAGCTGGCCACCGCAGCTGCCGAGCAGGCCCAGGCAGCACTGCTGAAGAACACGCCGGACACCGCGCGCAAGACCCTGGAGCGTCGCTTTGCACCGCTGCACCAGCTGCTCGACGAAAACGGCGCGGCCGGCCCCGAGTTGAGTGCCAGTCTGCAGGCCCTCGACGCCCTGCAGCTGCAGCTGGCTTCCCTGGCCCATGCCAGCGCACCGGAACAGGCCGCCTTCGAAATGGCCAAGGCACGCATGGGCGGCCAGCGCGACGCCATCAACCAGCTGCGCAGCAGCGCTGCACGCCTGCCACAACCGGTCGGCAAGTGGCTGGGGCTGCTGGCCGAAGACAGCTGGTCGCTGGTGCTCACCGATGCCTACCACTACCTCAACCAGCGCTATCGCAACGAGCTCTACGCCAGCTACCGCGGCTCGCTGCGCGAGCGTTATCCGTTCAGCGCGCACAGCGCCAGCGACGTCGCCCTCGCCGACTTCCGCGAGTTCTTCAAGGCCCAGGGCCTGGCGGACAGCTTTTTCGAGCGCTACCTCAAGCCCTTCGTCAGCGGCAGCGCTGGCCAGTATCAACTGCGCCGGGTCGACGGTCGCGGCCTGCCGCTGTCCGAGCACTTTCTGGCGCAGATGAGCAGGGCGCAGACCATTCGCCGCAGCTTCTTCGCCGAGAACCCCAACGAGCCGCAGATCCTGTTCAAGCTCGAGCCCTATTCGCTGGATTCGAGCCTCGGTCGCGCCGACTTCCGCTTCGGCAACCAGCAGCTGGAGTATCGCCACGGGCCGATCGTGCAGACTGCGTTCCGCTGGCCGGCCGAAGCCGACGACGGTCGCACCAGCCTGGTGGTGGAAGAACTCGGCGGCCGTCGTGTCGGTATCGAGAAGAACACCGGGCCCTGGTCGCTGTTCCGCCTGATCGACCTGATGCAGGTCGACTACCACAGCGGCCGCGACGTGCTGATGCTCAAGGCCGATCTCGGCGGCCTGCGCGCCAACTACCTGCTGCACGCGCAGCGCTCGCCGAATCCGTTCGACCTCGCGCTGCTGCGCGGCTTCAAGCTGCCGGCGACGCTGTGATGGACGCAACGGCATGCAGCTGGCGCAGCGCCGCGCGCACCGACACCGGCAAGGTGCGGGCGCGCAACGAGGATGCCTTCCTCGATCTGCCGCAGGCCGGGCTCTGGGCCGTGGCGGACGGCATGGGCGGACACCAGAACGGTGCTCTGGCCAGTCGCCTGATCATCGAGCAGCTGGCCGATCTATCCACTACGGGCGATCTGCCTGAGCGGCTGCTGGCGCTGCGGCGCTGCCTGCATGAGCTGAATCGCCGGCTCAGCCAGGAACTGACGGTCACCGCCGAACGCCCCGATCCGGTGATCGGCAGCACCGTGGTCGCCCTGCTCATGGAGGGTGACCACGCCGCCTGCATCTGGGCTGGCGACAGCCGCTGCTACCTGTGGCGCAGCGGCCGTCTCTATCAGCTGTCACGCGACCACTCGCTGTTGCAGCAACTGATCGACGAGCAGCAGCTCAGCCCCGAGGTTGCCGCCAAACATCCGGCCGCTCACGCGCTGACCCGCGCCATCGGCGCCAGCGAGAAGCTGGAGCTGGATATCCTCGAGTTCGTCGTGCTGCCTGGCGACACGCTGCTGCTGTGCAGCGATGGGCTCTACCAGAGCATGTCCGCCGACGCGCTTGGCGCCGCCCTCAGTCTGCCGTCCACGCAGTTGGCGCTGGAGCGGCTGTTTCGCCAGGCGCTCAAGGGCCCGGCGCGCGACAATCTCAGTGCCGTGGTGATCCGCCGATGAATGCCCAGCCCGCCTGCGATCTCACCTATTTTGCGCTGGCGTCCACCGCGGCCACGCCGGTGCCGGTGGTGCCGAAGACACCTGCCGGCGAGCTTCCGGACGTACTCGGCGGCCGCTATCGGATCGAGCGGCTGCTCGGCGTCGGCGGAATGGGCGCGGTCTATCGAGCGCGTGACCTGCTGCGCGAACAGTTCGGCGATCCGGAACCCTACGTGGCGCTGAAGACGCTCAGCGAGGATTTCGCCGAATACCCCGATGCCAGCGCCCTGCTCTACAGCGAATACGCACTGACCACGCGCCTCAGCCACCGCCATGTGGTGCGCCTGTACAACTTCGAGATCGACCCAAGCAGCCAGCGCGCCTTCATCACCCTGGAGCTGCTCAAGGGGCCAACCCTCGACCAGCTGCTCTGCGAACGCCTACAGGGCATGCCTTGGAGCGAACTGCAGGGCATCGCGTTACCCCTGCTGGAAGCGCTGACCTACTCCCATAGCTTGGGCGTACTGCATGGCGACCTGAAACCGAGCAACGTGATGCTCGCCGATGACGGCCTGCGACTGTTCGACTATGGCCTCGGCCAGCCGCTGGAAGGCCTGCTGCCCGGTCTGCCGCGCCTGTGCCGCACGCGCTTCGCCGCCTGGACACCGCGTTATGCCGCGCTGGAACTGCTCGACGGTGGCGAGCTGACCGCCAGCGCCGACATCTACGCACTGGCCTGCGTGCTCTATGAACTGGCCAGTGGCAGCCACCCTTATCGCCGGCTCAGCGCCCGCCAGGCCAAGGCGATGGAGCTGGATCGCACCCTGCAACGGCCGCCGCAGCTGCCCGCGCATTGCTGGCCGGCGCTGCGTCTGGCGCTGGCATTCGACGAAGCGCAGCGCAGCATCGATGCGGCGGGCCTGTTGCACGCCTTCAGCCGCCCCGCACCGAACCGTTGGCAGCGCTGGTTCGGCCACTCCCACGGATGACATCAGGACAAGGACAGCCCATGTTCAACGCGGCCAACGAAACCCACTTCAGCATGACCCTGGAGGGCGTCGATCACGACTTCCAGGTGCTCGAATTCCGGGGCCGCGAGGCCATCAGCCAGCCCTACCGCTTCGACCTGGAACTGGTCAGCGAGCGCCCCGACCTCGATCTGCAGGCACTGCTGCATAAGCCCGCCTTTCTCACCTTCGACCCCGCCGGCATGGGCATACACGGCCTGGTCCACCGTATCGCCCAGGGCGAATCCGGCAAGCGCCTGACCCGCTATCGGCTCACGCTCGTGCCGCAGCTGGCCTACCTCGCCCATCGCACCAACCAGCGCATATTCCAGCACCTCAGCGTGCCGCAGATCATCGCCCAGGTGCTCGAAGAGCACGGTATCCAGGCCGACGCCTACCGCTTCCAGCTCGGCCCGGTGCTCTACCCGCCACGCGAGTACTGCGTGCAGTACGACGAATCGGACCTGCACTTCGTTCAGCGCCTGTGCGAGGAAGAAGGTATCCATTACCACTTCGAGCACAGCACCAGAGGTCATGTGCTGGTCTTCGGCGATGGCCAGACCAGCTTCGCCCGACTCGGCCAGCCGACCGCCTATCTGCAGGACAACGGCATGACGGCTGACGAGCCGGTGATCAAGCGCTTCGCCGTGCGCGTCGCGACACGCACCAGCCGGGTCGGCCGTCGTGATTACGACTTCGAACAACCCAGGCTGCTGATGGAGGCAACCCACCGCGGCGAGCCAGCGGCGAACGCCATGCCGCAACCCGACCTGGAGGACTACGACTACCCGGGCCGCTTCACCGAGCGCGCCCGCGGCAAACACCTGTCGCAACGCGCGCTGGAGCGCCACCGCCACGACTACCGCCTGGCCGAGGGCAACAGCGACCAGCCGCGGCTGGTCAGCGGCCATCTGCTGGAAATCTCCGACCACCCGCGCCGCGAATGGAACGACCTCTGGCTGCTGACCGAAGTGCTGCATGAAGGCAAGCAGCCGCAGGTGTTGGAGGAGTCAGTCACCAGCCATGTCGAAACTGGCGACGGCTTCATCCAGGGCTACCGCAACCACTTCACCGCTACGCCCTGGGATATCCCTTTCCGCCCGGCCCTTCGCCATCCGAAACCGAAGGTCCTCGGCAGCCAGACCGCCGTGGTTACCGGGCCCGCTGGCGAAGAAATCCACTGCGACGAGTACGGCCGCGTGCGCGTTCAATTCCACTGGGATCGCGAAGGCCAGGCCGACGACAAGACCAGCTGCTGGCTGCGCGTCAGCTCAAGCTGGGCCGGCGACCGCTACGGCGGCATCGCGATCCCGCGCGTTGGCATGGAAGTGCTGGTGACCTTCCTCGAAGGCGATCCCGATCAACCGCTGGTCACCGGCTGCCTGTATCACAAGGAGCATCAGGTCCCCTACGACCTGCCGGCCAACAAGACCCGCACGGTGTTCAAGACCTTGAGTAGCCCGGGCGGTGGCGGCTACAACGAACTGCGCATCGAAGACCGTAAGGGCCAGGAACAGATTTATATCCACGCCCAACGCGACTGGGACGAAAACATCGAGCACGACCAGAAGAGCCGCGTCGGTAATGAACGCCACGACACCGTGGACGCCAACAGCTACAGCGAATTCCGCGCCGAGGAACACCAGACCGTTGCCGGCGACCGCAAAGTGGAAGTCAAACCTGACGACCACCTCACCATCGGCCAGACCCAGCACATCAAGCTCGGCACCGCCCAGCTGACCAAGGCCGGCCGCGAGATCCACCTCAAGGCCGGCCAGAAGATGGTCATCGAAGCCGGCGTCGAACTCACGCTTAAAGCCGGAGGCAGCTTCATTAAGCTCGACCCAGGCGGCATCACCGTCTCTGGCCCGCTAGCGCGAATCAACGCCGGGGGCGCGCCGGGCAAGGGATCGGGAATCAAGATCAAGCCGCCGGTGCTGCCGGGGATGGCTGATAGGGATAAGGCGGGGAGTTTGTTGGAGCAAGTTTCCGCCAGTCCGCTCAACCGAAAAAAGAAAGTCAAAAGAATGATGAATTTTTCAGGCTGAACCAAACGATGAATATCAACCTCAAGAGCCGTCGCCCCTTTCACCACCCTGCACGCCAGATCTTGCTGTTCGTTCTGTCCTGCGGGTACCTGGCTGGCTGCGCCGCCCTCCAACTCGAACCCATCACTTATCAAGAAGCCGTCAGTCGGTATCAGGAAACAGGCGGTATCGAGAATTATCGCTGCGCACTGGTTGCAGCCGATGACCAATATCGGGCCATACGTGACGCCCAACCGATTGCCGTCGAGATAGATGAAGTGTTGTTCATAAAAACTGCCGGCACCGTCCAAGAGCTGCAACAGACCGATATAACCGAAACCCTTACGGCCTACGCTGCTGATGGCATGACCGTCACGCTCACCATGGTCCAGCAGTTCAATTTTTCAGAGTACAACGAGTCGGACGACCGGAACGTTGACCTCGTCATCGAAGTGGAAGGCAAGACAGAGATCTACAAGACCTTCGGAGCGGCCTGCGGCCTCTAAGCACACGACTACAGCCCAGGAACGGACATGACAGGACGTCGCTACAAAATTGTTGAAAGTGTCGGAAACCGCATCGAGGATGTGTTTCGCTACGAAGACCTCGCCAAACATCACCCTTCTTTAGGGCGTGAGCCAAACCGAGAATACGAGACCATCAACGGACAGCTCGAAGAGGTGCGCCATGTTGGTAGCCGCACACTCATCAAGAAGGATTTCGTGTTGCTCGTCGAAGGCAGCAACCAATCCATCCCTGTTCCCAGCCCATTGGCCGGCTATGCCAAGATCAACCGGGCTTACGGCACGCTGCAGATTTATGACGCCCCGAGCAATGGACAGCTGCTCGGGCAGATCTTGCATCTTCACCCGGCATTCAAAGTCAACGATGGAGATGCAATCACATACGGTCAGCATATTGGCCTTCAAGCCGGAACGGACAGGGCGGGCGGGCAGAGCTACGCCATTCACGTCCATGCCGAATTCGAGGAAAGCGTTTTCAAGCGTTATATCGCGGACATAGTCGACGGCACCCTGAGCCCGGATGACGAAAAGCCAAAAGCCGCCGTTAGTGGCAGCGAAAACGGCGCCAAGGGAGATTGGTGCTACCCATGCAAACCAGTAGAAGGCCGCTCGTTGCAACCGCTGACCGCACTATGCAAGGCCCAGACAGGCTTCTATCCCATCGGCGGGAATGGGCTGTGGCATGGCGGCATTCATTTCGACAGGGGCACATCCGGAGCCTTCGATCAGAGCCGCGTCAACTGCATCACCCATGGCGAAGTGGTCGCTTATCGGATCGATGACGAATATCCCATCAGCACCTACACCGGCAAACCGCCGCTTCAGATACAGGCTCCGTTTTCCACGGGTTTCGTGCTGGTCAAACATACGCTTCAGGCCAAAGCATCCATTACTGAGAGTGACCCGAAAGCAAATCCGCCGGCGCTGGCAATCTTCAGCCTGTACATGCACCTCAAGTGCTGGAAAGACTATCGCCAAGACGAGAAGCTGGAGCGACCGTCATTCTGGGCTTCAGGGTTGTATACCGTTAGCACCAGCAGCGGCGAGCTCAACGTCAGAGCCGAAGCCCGAATGAACTCACCTGTCGTGGGCAAGCTCAGTAGAGGCGCCCAGATCCGCGCATCGGGCGAAGGTGCGTTTCTCAAGCTCGAACAGGTGATTAGCGGCAACAACGAGCCGGTGCTGACGCCACAGGTAGATGGGTCTATGCCTGGCTATGTCTCTTCTTCCTTTCTGACGGCCCAATCAAAACCCAAGGCGCTGGGCTCCGTGGTGCTTCTTAATCCACCGGTGCCCATCAAGGCCGGTGATCTGATCGGCCATCTAGGCAAGTACCAGAATCAAAGCGACGGTTTACCTCAGGAACTGTTGCATCTGGAGGTCTTCAGTTGTGAGGACGTGCCATCGTTCATAAGCGAAAGCCGCAAGTGGGCACATAATCTGCCGGCGGAGAAAAAGAGTTTGCTAAAGGTCCATGCGGGTGCCAGCAAGTTGATCCGTCACCGGGGTGACATCAATAGCGAAAACCCTCCTAAGCAGAGCGATGAGGGATCCGAGATCGGCGTCGACCTGATCCTGCCGCAAAGTCTGCTGGACGCGCTTCCAAACGAAGCCAAGATCAGGCTTCCTGCCAACAACACGGCTTACAGCCATTCAGGCGAGACTATTTGGTGGCGACTTGATGATCTGTTAGCCGACAAGGAAGGCCAGCCCATCAGCGGCTGGCTACCGGAACAGGAGTTGATCACTACCCGCCACAGTCCCTGGGAGTGGGAAGGCTTCGAATGCCTTGAGGATGCTGATCCGCCAAGTGCAGGACTCGCCTACTACCTCAACGCGGCGCTTCGCCTGTCCGATGACGAGAAAGCCAGCTACCAGGGTGTCGTCGACCTGGCCGACAAAGGTCCGGTGCGCAGCCGCCTCTACGACATCATCGACACCAACCGCGACGGCAAGATGACCTCCCGAGAGATCCAAGGGGCGCTGGAAAAGCCTTGGCACGCCCAGTCCATCTCGCAGCTCATCACGCGGCATGAAAGTGAATGGTTTTGGAATGCGGCGCACTGGGACGAACTCGATGAGCTGATGGGCCACCGCTCCGATGATCCCAATCAGGATTGGGCCGAAGAGAAGAACCGTATCAAAACTCTGAGCTGGTGGGGCGATATCGCCGGGAACTACTCTATTCGCGCAGATGGGAAAGCTTGGCACTTCCAACCACTCGCCCTTATCGGCGTATTCAGTGCTGTAGCGAAGGCCCGCCCTACGATTAGCGAAGGGCGAATAACATTTGACGCCGAAGGAAATAATATCCCCACATCTCCATTCTTCAGCCGGGTCGTTCATTGGCCTGGAAACGATCTATCGGGAGTCACGCTCGGTCGTGGTTATGACATGGGCTCCCGGCCCGAAATAGAAATCTACGATCATATGACAAGTGCCGGAATTGCACACGACCAGGCAACCAAGATTGCTCAGGCGCACGGAAAGAAAGGCGTGATTGCTCAGCAATTTGTTAGAGAGAACAGAGCTTCCATTGGGCAAATAACTCCCGAGCAGGAAATAGTCCTTTTCAACATTATCCATCCGAACTACGTAGCTCGTGCCATCAGAAACTATGACCACTGGACCGCGAGCGAGCCTGAAAGAACCGAGTGGAACGCCCTAGATCAGGTCATCAGGGATGTGCTGGTTGACTTCGTCTATCAAGGCTTTACCAAGGGGCCCAACCCGATGAAGGCTGGAATGAGGAATGATAAAGCCGAACTGATACGCTACATAGAAAATACGCCTGCCATTAGGCAGTATGAGCCAGGGCGAAACAGAGCTCGTTACCTTAGGAATAACTAAATGTTCAATAGCCGGACAATAAGTCTAATTTTCTTAATTCTATTTGTACGTACAGCATTAAGCGATGATGTTAGTAATCCATGCAAAGAGATTGAAGCCTCTTCTCAGATAGCACTGTGCGCGCAGTATAACAAAGAGCAATCGGACGCTCTTCTTAACTCATCATACAAGGCTACCTTGAATCGGATCAGACTTCAGTATCGAAATTCCCCTTTACTAGCAGACCAATACATTTCCCTATTAAAAACGGCGCAGCGAGAGTGGATCGATCTGCGAGACGCAGATTGCAAGCTTGAAGCCTTTGAAATAGAGGAGACCGCAGAGGCTTACCAAGTAACGATTGATAATTGTATCGCTAAAATGAGTGATGACAGGGCGGACTATCTGAATCGCATCGCCCCTGACATATGAGGACTATGGAAACAATCGGCTATAGGCTTCGCTCAAGATTTTAAAGTATGGGGTGGACCGCACCGACACTAATGTCCGTCACGCAAAAAGATGCCGCCGTATTGCCATCACCCCACAACCCTGCCATAAACGCGCACTCGCCATGACGCTACAAGGATGTAACGATGCGATTGCTGCGCCGAGCCCTGGGGGCTGTCTTGTTGTTGGCCGTGCTGGTCGTGGGGGTCGGGCTGTATTTCGTGGCCTACCCGAACCTTCCAGACTACGAAGCGCCCGAAGCGCTGCATTATCTGGAGCAGTGGGACACCACGCAGCGGCAGGCCTATTACTACACGCCGCAAGGCACCCAGGTTAAAGGGCTGGAGTACGACTGGTTCCGCGCGCTGGAGCTGCCCTTCGGCCGGGACAGGTTCGCCACACCAGACTACCTCTCCCGCTTCGGCTTTCTGGTCGATCCCGCGCAAAAAGCCACCGCGCTGAACCCCGGCAACCTGCCGGTCGGCTTTGCCCGCCATGAAGATGACGAGACCGGTCGCGCCTATCTGGATGTGACCTGCGCGGCGTGCCACACCGGCGAGCTGCGCTACGGGGGTCAGGCCATCCGCATCGACGGAGGCGCGGCGATGCATTCGCTGGCCTCCACCGTGCCGACCCTGCGCGGTGGCGCCTTTGGCCAGGCGCTGGGCATGAGCATGGCCTTCACCTATTACAACCCGCTCAAGTTCCGTCGCTTCGCCGAGCAGGTGCTGGGCGAGCGCTACGAGCAGGACCGCGCGCAGTTGCGCCACGATTTCAAGCAGGTGCTCGACCGCCTGCTCGGCACCGCCTACAACGACTGGCACCGCGGGCTCTACCCCACCGAAGAAGGCTTCGGCCGTACCGATGCGTTTGGCCGCATCGCCAACAGCGTGTTCGGCGACACCATCGATCCGGCAAACTACCGCGTGGCCAACGCGCCGGTGAGCTACCCGCATCTGTGGGATATCTGGAAGTTCGACTGGGTGCAGTGGAACGGCTCGGCCATGCAGCCGATGGCGCGCAATATCGGCGAGGCGCTGGGTGTTGGCGCCACGCTGCGGCTGCTGCACGAGAACGGCCAGCCCGTCGCCGAAGCCGAGCGCTACGCATCGGGCGTTCGTGTACGCGACCTGCACAGGCTGGAAACCACCCTCATGCAGCTGGCCCCGCCCCGGTGGCCCGAAGACGTGCTGGGCGCGATCGATCTCAAGCAGGCCAGCCACGGTCGCGCGCTGTACAAGGAAAACTGTGCGCATTGCCACGATGCCAGGCCCAAGCCGGTCGACAAGCGCTTCGCTGCCGAGCGCGACCCCGAGTGGCGCATGAAGGTGATCCCCACCTCCTTCGTCGGTACCGATCCGACCACGGCCGACAATATTGCCGACCATCGCTTCGACCTGACCCGCCTGGGCTGGACTCAGGACGAGCTGGATCGTCTGGATGTGCAGCTGTATGGCGCGTCATCCAGCCCGCTCGATCTCGCCAGCCTGTCCAGCGCCAAGGGGCTGGCCTATATCACCGCCTATGTCGAAGAGCGCGCCTACCGTGACGCCGGCATCGGCGAGGCCGAGCGAGCGGAATTCGACGGCTTCGGCCTGCCGATCGGCGTGCAGGAACTGCGCGGCTACAAGGCACGTCCGTTGGACGGCATCTGGGCGACGCCGCCGTTCCTGCATAACGGCTCGGTCCCCACTCTGTTCCAGCTGCTGTCGCCGGTGGCCGAACGGCAGAAACAGTTCTGGGTCGGCAGCCGCGAATACGATCCGCAGCACCTGGGCATTCGCACCGAGCGCTTCGACGGCGGCTTTCTGCTGAATACCGAGATCACCGGCAACAGCAACCGCGGCCACGAATTCCGCGCCGGCTGCCGCGGCAATGGCGTGATCGGCCGGGCATTGGCGCCGCATGAGCGCTGGGCGCTGGTCGAGTACCTCAAGGTGCTCGGCGACCCCCGCTTCGAACCGCGCCTCGAGGAACTGCCGGCGCGCCCCGACACCCCCGGCCCACGCTGCCCCTGAACTGCCCTTCGCACAAGGATCTGCCTCATGCTGACAAGACTCTGGCTCTGGATCGGCCGCCTGCTGGGCCGGCTGCTGCTTGCCGTCACCGCCGTGGGCCTGGCCGGCTGGGCGATTGCCGCCGTGCACTTTCACCTCACCCATCGCGGCCCCGTCTCCAGCGAAGAGGTCGTCTCCCCGAGCGAAGCGGCCGACACCCAGGCGATCATCGCCGACGCCATCGCTGTGGTCGAACAGCACAGCGAGAACACCCGTGTGCTGCGCGACGCCCATGCCAAGGCCCACGGCTGCGTGCGCGCCGAAGTCAGCGTGCGCGCCGACCTGGAACCCACACTGCGCCAGGGTGTGTTCAGCGAGCCCGGCAAGACCTGGCAAGCCTGGGTGCGGCTGTCCAACGGCAACGCCTATCCGCAGTTCGACCGCATCCGGGACGCCCGCGGCATGGCGATCAAGCTGCTCGATGTGCCGGGAGAAAAGCTCACGCGTGACCCGCGCCACGCCAGCGAGCAGGATTTCGTGATGTTCAACCACCCGGTGTTTTTCGTCCGTGACGTTGCCGAATATCGCAGCAACTTCGCTGCCCAGGCGCAGGGCAAGAAGGCGCTGGCGTTCTTCCCGAGCATCGATCCGCGCAGCTGGGAGCTGCGGCACCTGTTCATCGCGCTGCAGACCCTGGCGCCCGCGCCCCAGAGCCCGGTTGCCACCACTTACAGCTCCGTGGCGCCGTACAAGCTCGGCCCGCACAACATCAAGTACCGGGTCGTCCCGACGCCGGAAAACTGCCCGAGCTACAAGCTGCCCGAGCAGAACCGCGACCTGCCGAATTTCCTCCGCAGCGCGCTCTACCAGCAGCTGTCCCTCGACCGTGCGCCCGCCTGCTTCGCCCTGCAGGTGCAGCGGCAGAACGCCGAGCACTACATGCCCGTCGAGGACACCAGCATCGAGTGGGACGAGGCCATCGCGCCATTCGAGACGGTCGCCGACATCCGCCTGCCGCCGCAGGACTTCGACAGCCCCGAGCAGAACCTCGCCTGCGACAACCTCAGCTTCAATCCTTGGCACGCACTGCCGGAGCATCGCCCCATCGGCGGCATCAATCGGCTGCGCAAGGCGGTGTACGAGGCGATCAGCAGCTACCGGCTCGAGCGTAACGGCGCACTTTGACGCGTCCCTGGTGGTCCATGGATCAACAGCCGGCACCTGCCGCCGATTGCCGACCCAGGGCGACCCGGTCCTGTCTTGCCGGGCAGAGCCCTGCTAGCATCAATCAGGACCCCATCGCCCGACATAGGCACCCGTTTGCAGCAGATGAGCGCCACCCTGTCCTCGTCTCCCGGTTCGGTGACCCTCGATCAAGGGGCTTCACCGTTGCGGGCGCGTATCCTCGGTGACTGGACGCTCGCCCATTACGCGGCATTGCGACGTGAGGTACAGCGGCTCAGGACGCGGATCGACGAGCGCAGTCAGATCGAGCTGAGCGGGCTCGGTGCGCTGGACACGGCAGGCGCCGGTCTGCTGGTGGAGCTGCTGGGTCGCGAGCGCATCGCCGCCATCGAGGCCTGGGCGCCGCAATTGCCGGCCGAGCGCCTGGCGCTGCTGCGCACCGTCGCCACCGCCCTGGATCAACCGGATGCCGCCGAGCTGCCGCGCGGGTATGAATTCGGCGATCTGCTGGCGCATATCGGCCGCACGGTCACGTCGGTATGGAAGCAGCAGCGCGAGCTGCTCGGCTTCACTGGCCTGACCCTGCAGACGCTGCTGCTGACCCTGCCGCGACCGCGGCGCTGGCGGTTGACCTCACTGGCCGTGCATATCGAGCAGACCGGGCTGGACGCGGTGCCGATCGTCGCACTGCTGACCTTTCTGGTCGGTGCGGTGGTGGCCTTTCTTGGCGCGACCGTGCTCGCCGACTTCGGCGCAACCATCTACACCGTCAACCTGGTGGGCTTTTCCTTCCTGCGCGAGTTCGGCGTGCTGCTGGCGGCGATTCTGCTGGCCGGGCGCAGCGCCAGCGCCTTCGCCGCGCAGATCGGCTCGATGAAATCCAATGAAGAGATCGACGCGATCCGCACCCTTGGCCTGAGCCCGATCGAGCTATTGGTACTGCCGCGGGTGCTGGCGATGCTGATCACCCTGCCGATCCTGACCTTCGTCGGCATGCTCAGCGGCATCGCCGGCGGGCTGGTGGTCTGCGTGCTGGCGCTGGACATCTCACCGACGATGTTCTTCACCATCATGGCGCGCGACATTGCCGTCAGCCATTTCCTCGTCGGCCTGGCCAAGGCGCCGGTGTTCGCCTTCGTCATCGCGGTGATCGGCTGCCTGGAGGGCTTCAAGGTCAGTGGCAGCGCGCAGTCGGTGGGTGAGCACACCACCTCCAGCGTGGTTCAGGCGATCTTCATGGTCATCCTGCTGGATGCCATCGCCGCGCTGTTCTTCATGGAGATGGGCTGGTGACGAGCAACGACGCGCTGATTCAGGTACGCGGGCTGGTCAATCGTTTTGGCAGCCAGACCGTGCACGAGAATCTCGACCTGGACATCCGCCGTGGCGAGATTCTCGGCGTGGTCGGTGGCTCGGGCACCGGCAAGTCGGTGCTGCTGCGCAGCATCGTCGGCCTGCGCCGACCAAATGCCGGCAGCGTCAGCGTGTTCGGCGAGAACCTGCTGGAGCTATCGGCCGAGCGCCGCTCGCAGGTGGAACGGCGCTTCGGCGTGCTGTTCCAGCGCGGCGCGCTGTTCACCTCGCTGAATCTGCAGGAGAACGTGGCCCTGCCGCTGATCGAGCACGCCGGCCTCGAACGCAAAGATGCCGAGCACCTGGCGCGGCTGAAGCTGGCGCTGGCCGGGCTACCGGTTGACGCCGCCTGCAAGTACCCCGACGAACTATCCGGCGGCATGGTCAAGCGCGCCGCCCTGGCCCGGGCGCTGGCGCTCGACCCGGAGGTGCTGTTTCTCGACGAACCCACCGCGGGCCTCGACCCCATTGGCGCGGCGGCCTTCGACCAGCTGATCCTGACCTTGCGCGATGCCTTGGGTCTGAGCGTGTTTCTGGTGACCCACGATCTGGATACGCTCTACACCATCTGCGACCGGGTCGCCGTGCTATCGCGCAAGCGCGTGCTGGTGGCCGATCGACTGGCGGTGGTGGAAGCCACCGACGATGCCTGGATTCGCGACTACTTCCATGGCCCGCGTGGCCGGGCGGCGCAACAGGCCGCTGACTTGTTGGAGAGCTGAAAATGGAAACCCGCGCCCATCACGTGCTGATTGGCCTGTTCACCGTACTGGCAGTCGGCGGCGCCCTGCTGTTCGCCCTCTGGCTGGGCAAGTCGAGCATGGACCGCGAGTACAACTACTACGAGATCAGCTTCAATCGCGCGGTCAGCGGGCTGTCCAATGGCAGCTCGGTGGAGTACAGCGGCATCAAGGTCGGTGACGTCGAAGCGCTGTGGCTGGAGCCGGACGACCCACGCAAGGTGCGGGCGCGCATCCGCGTGTATTCCGGCACGCCGATCAAGCAGGACACCCGCGCCCGCCTTGCGCTGGCCAACATCACCGGCAGCATGATCATCCAGCTGCACAGCGGCACGCCACAGAGCCCGCCACTGGAAGGCACGCGCGGCGAGCCGCCACTGATCATCGCCGACCCATCGCCGCTGAGCGCGCTCTTGGAGAACGGCGAAGACCTGATGACCAACATCAACAACCTGCTGCGCAGCGCCAACCTGATGCTCTCCGAAGACAATGCCGGTCGCATCGGCCGCACCCTGGCCAATCTGGAGCAGGCGACCAGCGTGCTGGCCGAGCAACGCGGCGATCTCAGCGAAGCGCTGACCCAGCTCGGCCAACTGGGGCAACAGACCAACACCGCACTGGCGGAAATCACTCGGCTGACGCAGAACGCCAACGGCCTGATCGACGATGAAGGTCGCCAGCTGCTGAGCAATGCCGGCGCGTCAATGGCCGCACTGGAGCGCGCCACCTCGCGCCTGGACGCACTGCTGAGCGACAACCAGGGCGCGCTGAACAACGGCCTGCAGGGCTTCAGCGACCTCGGTCCGGCAATCAATGAGCTGCGCGGCACGCTCGGCGCGCTGCGCCGCGTCACCCAGCGCCTCGAAGACAACCCGAGCGGCTTCCTGCTCGGCCGCGAAAAGATTCAGGAGTTCACCCCATGAGCCGTCCTGCGCTGCTCCGCCCGTTCGTCCTCGCGACGCTGCTCGGCGCTCTCTCCGCCTGCACGCTGCTGCCAGAGGCGGAGCCGATCCGGGTCTATCTGCTGCCGACCACCGAGGCGTCGGCCGGCCAGCAAGGAGAGCCGCTGCAGCAGGCGCTGCGCATCCATACCCCGCATGCCAGTCGTATCCTTGCCGGACCGCGCATCGCCGTGGTGCCGGACGGCAGTCAGATCAGCAGCTACCAAGGCGCGCGCTGGGGCGATGCCGCGCCGACCTTGCTACGCGATCGGCTGATCGAGCAGTTCCGCCGGAGCGGACCGGTGGCGGTGAGCAATGAGGACAGCAACCTGTTCGCGGAGCTGGAGCTGTTCAGCGATTTGCGCGCCTTCCAGAGCGAATACGTCGATGGCCAGCCGCGGGTGCTGGTCCGCCTGGACGCCCAGCTGGTATCCGCTGTCGATCAACGCATCCTCGCCAGCCGCCACTTCGAAATCCGTCAGCCCAGCGCGAGCCCACAACTGGAAAGCGTGGTGGATGCATTCGGCCAGGCCAGCGACGAGCTCAGCCGCCAGCTGCAACGCTGGACGATCGAGGTAGCGAAAAGCCAGCCCGCGCAGTGAAGTCCGGCGAAACGGTCAGAAAAAATCGTTAAACAGCAGTTTTATTGACTCAGGCTAAGCGTAACCTTCAGGGCAATCGCTTAGCATGCGAACTATCGCTTCACGTAAGGAAAGTTCATGAAAGCGCCAGCCCAGAAAACTCTTCGCCGGGTGCTGTTCGTGCTCGTCGCGCTCGTGGTCATCGGCCTGCTGGCCTGGTCGGAGCTGCGCACCGATGGCCTGGGCGAGGGATTCGCCAGCGGTAATGGCCGCATCGAGGCCACCGAGATCGATGTGGCGACCAAGCTCGGCGGGCGCATTCGCGAGATCAGTGTCGACGAGGGTGATTTCGTCCAGCCCGGCCAGGTCATCGCCCGTATGGATACCGAGGTGCTGGACGCCCAGCTCAACCAGGCCCGCGCCCAGGTGCGCCAGGCGGAAAATGCCATCCTTACCGCCCAGGCGCTGGTCACCCAACGCGAGAGCGAGAAGGCCACGGCCGAAGCAGTGGTGCTGCAGCGCCGCGCCGAACTGACCGCCGCACAAAAACGCCATCAGCGCACCGAAACCCTGGTCGGCCGTAATGCGCTGCCACGCCAGCAGCTGGACGACGACCTCGCCGCCATGCAGAGCGCGCAGGCTGCTCTGGCCGCTTCGCGCTCGCAGGTGCTCTCGGCCGATGCCGGCATCGCCGCCGCCAGGTCCCAGGTCATCGAAGCGCAATCGGCGCTGGAGGCGGCCCAGGCCAGCGTGGTGCGGCTGCAGGCGGACATCACGGATAGCGAACTGAAGACCGATCGCGTGGCGCGCGTGCAGTACCGCGTGGCGCAGCCGGGCGAGGTGCTCGGCGCCGGCGGCAAGCTGCTCAATCTGGTCGACCTGGCCGACGTCTACATGACCTTCTTCCTTCCCGAGCGCCAGGCCGGCCGGGTGGCGATGGGCAGCGAGGTGCGCCTGGTGATCGATGCAGCGCCGCAGTACGTGATTCCCGCCAAGGTCACCTATGTCGCCAGTGTCGCGCAATTCACGCCGAAAACCGTGGAAACCGAGAGCGAGCGCGAGAAGCTGATGTTCCGGGTCAAGGCGCGGATCGACCCGGAATTGCTGAGAAAACACATGGAGCAGGTCAAGACCGGGCTGCCCGGCATGGCTTATCTGAAGCTCGACGCTGACGCCGAGTGGCCGGCACACCTGCAGATCAATGTCGGCAAATGAACACTTCCCCTGCCCCGGTCGCCGAGATCAGCGGCGTCAGCCTGCGGTACGGCAAGACCCGCGCGCTGGATGACCTCAGCCTGAGCCTGCCGGCGCGCTGCATGGTCGGCCTGATCGGCCCCGACGGGGTCGGCAAGTCGAGCCTGCTGGCGCTGATCGCCGGTGCGCGCAAGTTGCAGCAGGGCCATGTGCAGGTGCTCGACGGCGACATGGGCGATGCCGGCCACCGCCGCGCGGTCTGCCCGCGCATCGCCTACATGCCGCAGGGGCTGGGCAAGAACCTCTACCCCACGCTGACGGTGTTCGAGAACCTTGAGTTCTTCGGCCGGCTGTTCGGTCAGGACGCCGAAGAGCGCCACTGGCGCATCGCCGAATTGACCCGTAGCACGGGTCTCGCGCCCTTCGTCGAGCGCCCGGCGGGTAAGCTCTCCGGCGGCATGAAGCAAAAGCTCGGCCTCTGCTGCGCGCTGATCCACGACCCCGACCTGCTGATCCTCGATGAGCCCACCACCGGCGTCGACCCGCTGTCGCGCGCGCAGTTCTGGGAACTGATCGAACGCATCCGCAGCGAGCGCCCACAGATGAGCGTGCTGGTCGCCACCGCCTATATGGACGAAGCGCAGCGCTTCGACCATCTGGTGGCGATGGACGCCGGCCGCATACTTGCCACCGGCACGCCAGCCGAGCTGCTGGCGCGCACCAACAGCGACTCGCTGGAGCAGGCCTTCATCCGCCTGCTGCCGGAAGCCAAGCGCAGCCAGCATCGTGAACTGGTCATCCCGCCGCAGCCGCACAGTGACAGCATCGCCATCGAGGCTCACGGCCTGACCATGCGTTTCGGCGATTTCGTCGCGGTGGATCAGGTCAATTTCCGCATCGCCCGCGGCGAGATATTCGGCTTCCTCGGCTCCAATGGCTGCGGCAAGACCACCACCATGAAGATGCTCACCGGCCTGCTGCCAGCCAGCGAGGGCGACGCCCTGCTGTTCGGCAAACCGGTGGACCCGCACGACATGCAGACCCGTCAGCGGGTCGGCTACATGTCCCAGGCATTCTCGCTGTACAGCGAGCTGACGGTGCGGCAGAACCTCGACCTGCATGCACGACTGTTCCACCTGCCGGCCGAACGACGCGGGCCGCGCGTGCAGGAGATGCTCACCCGCTTCGACCTCACCGGCGATGCCGAAAGCCTGCCCAGCAGCCTGCCGCTGGGCGTGCGCCAGCGCCTGTCGCTGGCGGTGGCGGTGATCCACAACCCGGAGATCCTCATCCTCGACGAACCCACCTCGGGGGTCGATCCGGTAGCCCGCGACGGCTTCTGGGAGCTCTTGGTGCAGCTGTCGCGCGAAGACGGCGTGACCATCTTCATCTCCACCCACTTCATGAACGAGGCGCTGCGCTGCGATCGCATCTCGCTGATGCACGCCGGGCGCGTGCTCGACAGCGACACGCCGCAGGCGCTGATGGCCAAGCGCGGCCTGCCGACGCTGGAACAGACCTTTATCGCCTACCTGGAGGAAGCTGCCGCCGCACATGCCGCCGAACAGCCAGCAGCGCCTCCTGCCGCCACGCGCAACCCGGTCCAACCGGCCGGCAACAATGGCCGTCAGGCCCGCTTCAGCCTGCGCCGCCTGCTCAGCTACACCCGCCGCGAGGCCATGGAGCTGCGCCGCGACCCGATCCGCGCAACGCTGGCCATGCTCGGCAGCGTGCTGCTGATGTTCATCATGGGTTACGGGGTCAGTTTCGATGTGGAGAACCTGACCTACGCCGTGCTCGACCGCGATCAGACCACCACCAGTCAGCATTACCTGCTGAACATGTCCGGCTCGCGCTACTTCATCGAGAAAGCGCCGCTGGCCAACCATGCCGAGCTCGACCAGCGCATGCGCAGCAACGACATCAGCCTGGCGGTGGAAATCCCGCCGAACTTCGGCCGCGACCTCAAGCGCGGCGCGGTGCCGCAAGTAGCGTTCTGGATCGATGGGGCCATGCCGATGCGCGCCGACACCATCAAGGGCTACGTGCAGGGCATTCACCTGACGTATCTGCAGCAGCTGGCCCGCGAAGCAGGTGTCAATGGGCAGCTGGCGCCAGCCGACGTGGCCATCCGTTACCGCTACAACCCAGACGTGCAGAGCCTGCCGGCGATGGCGCCGGCAATGATCCCGCTACTGCTGATGATGATCCCGGCGATGCTCACCGCCCTTGGTGTGGTGCGCGAGAAGGAGCTGGGTTCGATCACCAACTTCTATGTCACCCCGACCACCCGCCTGGAATTCCTGCTCGGCAAGCAGCTGCCCTACATCGCGCTGGGCATGTTCAATTTCGCCACCCTGGCGCTGCTGGCGGTGTTCGTCTTCGGCATCCCGATCAAGGGCAGCATTCTCACCCTCTGCCTCGGCGCGCTGCTCTACGTGACCTGCGCCACCGGCCTTGGCCTGCTGATGTCGTCGATCCTGAACAGCCAGATCGCGGCGATCTTCGGCACCACCATCGTCACCCTGCTGCCGGCCATCCAGTTCTCCGGGCTGATCCACCCGGTCTCGGCGATGGAGGGCGCTGGCGCCTTCATCGGCAAGCTCTACCCGACCAGCCACTTCCTCATCATCAGTCGCGGGGTGTTCTCCAAGGCACTCGGACTGGCAGAGCTGTATCCCTATTTCATCCCCATGCTGCTGGCCATCCCGCTGCTGACCCTGCTCAGCGTCGCCGGTCTGCGCAAGCAGGAGAAATGACATGGGCGGCCTGCGACGCAAACTCGGCAACATCTTCCAGCTCGGCCTCAAGGAACTGCGCAGCCTCTACCGCGACCCGGCGATGCTGGTGCTGATCATCTATTCGTTCACCCTGGCCATCTACGAAGGCGCCACGGCGATTCCCGAGGCGCCGCACCGGGCGAGCATCGCGGTGGTCGACGAGGACCGCTCGCAAGCCTCGCTGCGCATCATCAACGCCTTCCAGCTGCCCTACTTCATCGAGCCGAAAGCCATCACCCTGCAGAAGATGGACAGCGGCATGGACGACGGCCTCTACACCTTCACCCTGAACATTCCGCCGCGCTTCCAGCAGGACCTGCTCGCCGGCCGCCAGCCGACCATCCAGCTCAACGTCGATGCGACCCAGGTCAGCCAGGCCTTCACCGGCGCCGGGCACATCCAGCAGATCATCGCCAGCGAGACCGCCGAGTTCGTCCGCCGCTACCGCAGCAGCGACGCGCTGCCCGTCGAAGCGGTGGTGCGCACCGCGTTCAACCCCAACCTCAGCCGCGCCTGGTTCGGCGCAGTGAACGAGGTGATCAACCAGATCACCATGCTGGCAATCATCCTCACCGGCGCAGCGCTGATCCGCGAGCGCGAGCACGGCACCATCGAGCACCTCCTGGTGATGCCGGTGACGCCATTCGAAATCATGGTCGGCAAGGTCTGGGCGATGGGCCTGGTAGTGCTGGCCGCAGCAGCCTTCGCCCTGCGCTTCGTCGTCGAGGGCTGGCTGAACATCCCGATCCAGGGCTCGCTGTGGCTGTTCGCCGGCGGCGCGGCGCTGCACCTGTTCGCCGCCACTTCGATGGGCATCTTCTTCGGCACGGTTGCGCGTTCCATGCCGCAGCTGGGCCTGCTGGTGATCCTCACGCTGATCCCGCTGCAGATCCTCTCCGGTGGGGTAACGCCGCGCGAGAGCATGCCGGAGCTGGTGCAGAACATCATGCTGGTGGCACCGACCACGCATTTCGTCGAGCTGGCCCAGGCAATCCTGTTCCGCAGCGCCGGCCCATCCATCGTCTGGCCGCAACTGCTGGCGTTGGCAGTGATCGGTACGGTGTTCTTTCTTGGCGCACTGTCGCGACTGCGTGTGTCGCTGCGTTAGTGCCAGGCACATCAGTAGCCGAACCAGCCTCTCTGCTTCCGAGCCTTAAGCCTCACGCCAGCGTGCTGTACTTATGTCGGTAACCAAACGGTTACCCGATACCCCCGAAGCGCTCGGGAATTTTTGCATCGACGGCCGGTCTATCGTGCCGACATGCTAAGAGCCTGATGCTCGACAGCGCGCCAAGGAAGCCTCATCACTATGCGCATTCTCGTAACTGGCGGTGCCGGATTCATCGGCTCCGCACTGATCCGTCACCTCATCCTCGATACCGAGCACAGCGTGCTCAACCTGGACAAACTGACCTATGCCGGCAACCTGGAGTCGCTGGCATCCGTGGAAGACAACCCGCGCTATCAGTTCCTCCAGGCCGACATCGCCGATCGTGAGCGGGTCAGCGAGGCGCTGCTGGAGTTCCAGCCGGACGCCATCATGCATCTGGCCGCCGAGTCCCACGTCGACCGCTCCATCGACGGCCCGGCCGAGTTCATCCAGACCAACATCGTCGGCACCTATCAGCTGCTCGAGGCGACCCGCGCCTACTGGCAGAGCCTGCCGGCCGAGCGCCGCGAGGCGTTCCGCTTCCACCACATTTCCACCGACGAGGTGTACGGCGACCTGCACGGCGTCGATGACCTGTTCACCGAGACCACGCCCTACGCGCCCAGCTCGCCCTATTCGGCCAGCAAGGCCTCGTCGGATCACCTGGTCCGCGCCTGGCAGCGTACCTACGGCCTGCCGGTGCTGATCACCAACTGCTCGAACAACTACGGGCCGTTCCACTTCCCCGAGAAGCTGATCCCGCTGGTGATTCTCAACGCGCTGGATGGCAAGCCGCTGCCGGTCTATGGCGACGGCTCGCAGATCCGCGACTGGCTGTTCGTCGAGGACCATGCCCGTGCGCTGTTCAAGGTAGTCAGCGAAGGGGTGGTCGGTGAGACCTACAACATCGGCGGCCACAACGAGCAGAAGAACATCGAGGTGGTGCGTGGTATCTGCGCGCTGCTGGAAGAGCTGGCACCGAGCAAGCCGGCCGGCCTGGCCCGCTATGAAGACCTGATCACTTTCGTCAAGGATCGCCCGGGCCACGACCTGCGCTACGCCATCGACGCCAGCAAGATCGAGCGTGAGCTCGGCTGGGTGCCGCAGGAAACCTTCCAGACCGGCCTGCGCAAGACCGTGCAGTGGTATCTGGACAACCTCGAATGGTGTCGTCGCGTTCAGGACGGCAGCTATCAACGCGAGCGCCTAGGCGCACTGGAGAACGCATGAAAGGAATCATCCTCGCCGGAGGCTCCGGCACCCGTCTGCACCCCATCACCCTTGGCGTATCCAAGCAGCTGCTGCCGATCTACGACAAGCCGATGGCCTACTACCCGATTTCGGTGCTGATGCTTGCGGGCATCCGCGACATCCTGGTCATTTCCACGCCGCAGGACCTGCCGCAGTACAAGAATCTGCTCGGTGATGGCAGCCAGTTCGGCGTCAATTTCAGCTATGCCGAACAGCCCTCGCCGGACGGCCTGGCCCAGGCTTTCCTGATCGGTGAAGAGTTCATCGGCGACGATTCGGTGTGCCTGATCCTCGGCGACAACATCTTCCACGGCCAGCACTTCACCGAGAAGCTGCAGCGCGCCGCGGCCCAGCCGAGCGGCGCCACCGTGTTCGGCTACTGGGTCAAGGACCCGGAGCGCTTCGGCGTGATCGACTTCGACGAGAGCGGCAAAGCGCTGTCCATCGAAGAGAAGCCGAAGAAGCCCAAGTCCAGCTATGCGGTGACCGGTCTGTACTTCTACGACAACGACGTGATCGAGATCGCCAAGTCGATCAAGCCATCGCCACGCGGCGAGTTGGAGATCACCGACGTCAACATGGCCTACCTCGAGCGTGGTGACCTCAATGTCGAACGCTTCGGCCGTGGCTTCGCCTGGCTGGATACCGGCACCCACGACAGCCTGCTGGAGGCCTCGCAGTACGTGCAGACCATCGAGCACCGCCAGGGCCTGAAAGTCGCCTGCCTGGAAGAAATCGCCTACCAGAACAAGTGGATCGATCGCGAGCAGCTACTGCGCCGCGCCGATGCGCTGGGCAAGACCGGCTACGGCCAGTACCTGTTCAAGCTGGCGGGTGAAGACGCATGAAGGTCGTCGAAACCAGCATTCCCGACGTACTGATCATCGAGCCCAAGGTCTTCGGCGACGAACGCGGTTTCTTCTACGAGAGCTTCAACGCGGCCGCTTTCGAAGCGGCCACGGGGCTCAAGCGTCAGTTCGTCCAGGACAACCACTCCAAGTCCCAGCGCGGCGTGCTGCGTGGCCTGCACTACCAGATCCAGCAGCCGCAGGGAAAACTGGTGCGCGTGGTGGCCGGCGAGGTATTCGACGTCGCTGTCGACCTGCGCAAGAGTTCGCCAAGCTTCGGCCGCTGGTTCGGCACCCACCTGAGTGCACAGAACCAGCGCCAGCTGTGGATTCCCGAAGGCTTCGCGCATGGTTTCGTGGTGCTCAGCGAAAGCGCTGAGTTCCTCTACAAGACCACCGACTACTACGCGCCGGAGCACGAGCGCAGCCTGTTGTGGAACGATCCGGCGCTCGGCATCGAATGGCCGTTCGACGAGTCGCCACAGCTGTCCGCCAAGGACCAGGCTGGCAAGCGCCTCAGCGATGCGGAGCTGTTTCCATGAAGATCCTGATCACCGGCAGCCAGGGGCAGCTTGCCCGCGAGCTGCAGTTGGAGCTGGCGGGCAAGCTGCTGGCCCTTGGGCACAACGCCCTGAACCTCGCCGATCCGGAGCAGATCCGCGAGCAGGTGCGTCTGGTGCGGCCGGACCTGATCATCAATGCCGCGGCCTATACGGCCGTGGACCCGGCAGAAACCCACCGTGAGCAGGCCTTCGCAGTCAATGCACGCGGACCGCAAGTGCTGGCCGAAGAAGCCGCACGTCTGGGCGTGCCGCTGATTCACTACTCCACCGACTACGTGTTCGACGGCCGCAAGGGCGAACCCTACACCGAAGCGGACGTGCCGCAGCCGCTGAGCGTATACGGCGCCAGCAAGCTGGCCGGAGAACAGGCGATTCAGGCGGTCGGAGGGGAATACCTGATCCTGCGGACCAGCTGGGTCTATTCACAGCACGGCAAGAATTTCCTGCTGACCATGCAGCGTCTGCTGCAGGAGCGTGATGCGCTATCGGTGGTCAGCGACGAGATCGGCGCACCGACCTGGGCGGCGACCATCGCCCGCACCACCGCGGAAATGGTGCGCAAGCGCAGCGCTGGCGAAGCCGGGCCGAGTGGCCTTTACCACCTCACCGCGGGCGGCGAAACCTCTTGGTATGGCTTCGCCTGCAGCATCGCCGAGCACCTGCGCCAGCAGGGCCGCTTGCGCGCCGAGATCACCCCGATCCTGTCCAAGGATTACCCCACCGCTGCGCAGCGCCCGCTCAATTCGCGGCTCAATTGCGCACGACTGCAGCAGGACTGGGGCATCCGTCTGCCGGACTGGGAAACCGCTCTGCATGAATGCCTTGTTCAGAGCGATGAGCAGGCTGTCGCCAGCGCGCCGCGGACCGCCACAGTCGGCCGCTGAGCTGGCCGGCAGTGGCTGCGTCCTGGCCACTCCAAACCAGAGGTTCCGCCTGACCGGCCAGCGCTATCGACGCTGAACGCCGGTACGCTCTGCGTGCATAATGCGCCGGACATCCAGGCGCCCACGCATGACCGCACTGCAACCTCACCGTCGCCCTCGCTGGCGCAACCTCGCCCTTCTGGCCTTGCTGCTGGCGCCTCTGCTCTGGCCGCTGCAGCAACTCGCCGAGCGTTATTACCGCAACGAGCTGACCGAACAGAACCGCCAGACCCTGGATCTGTACGTTGCCAACCTGCTCGGCACACTGAATCGCTATGAAGTGCTGCCGCGCATCCTCGGCGACTTGCCGGCCCTGCGCGCCGTGCTGCAGCAGGACTCGCCCCAGGTGCGCGACAACGCCAACCGGCTGCTTAAGCGCCTGCGCAACCAGACCGGTGCCGATGTGATCTACCTCATGGGAACCGACGGCAACACCCTCGCCGCTTCCAACTGGGACGAGGAAGACAGTTTCGTCGATCGCAATTTCGCCTTCCGCCCCTACTTCCGCCAGGCCATGGAAGGGCGCCTCGGCCGCTTCTTTGGCCTCGGCACCACCTCCGGCAAGCGCGGCTACTACTTCGGCGCGGCGGTACGCGATGGCGACCAGGTGCTCGGTGTGCTGGTGGTCAAGGTCGATCTCGACCACACCGAGACGCTCTGGGGCAGCACGCCCGAGCAGCTGCTGGTGACCGACAACTTCGGTGTGGTGATCCTCACCTCGCGTCCGGAATGGCGATTTCGCGCGACCCGCGGGCTGGGCGTCGACGAACGCGAGCAGATCGCCTTCGATCAGCCCTATCCCACCCTGTACCCACAGGACCTGACCCTGAACATCGATGCCTGGCTGATCCAGAGCCGCGAGCTCAAGGAAACCGGCTGGACGGTACGCATCCTAGCCCCGGTCAACCTGGTCGAGCGCCCGGTACGCACCGTGGTCGCCATCGGTGCCGCGACGCTGCTGGCGCTGCTGCTCTGGCTCGGCCTGCTGATGCAGCGCCGCCGGCATTTCCTCGAACGGCTGGCGCTGGATGCCCAGGCGCGCCAGCAGCTGGAACAGCGCGTGCTGGAACGCACCCGTGACCTGGAGGCGCTGAACAGCCGGCTCAAGGTCGAGGTGCTCGAGCGCGAGCAGGCCCAGCAGGAACTGGTCCGCGCGCAGGACGAGCTGCTGCAGGCCGGCAAGCTGTCGGCGCTGGGCACCATGTCGGCGAGCATCAGCCACGAACTCAACCAACCGCTGGCGGCGATCCGCAGCTATGCCGATAACGCCGGGGTGCTGCTCGACCACCAGCGCAACGCCGAAGCACGCGACAACCTGCGACTGATCAGCGAACTGACCGCGCGCATGGCCTCGATCATCGCCCACCTGCGCGCCTTTGCCCGCCGTGATCAGCATGCGCCGGAGCGGGTGGCGCTGCAGCCGGCGCTGGATGATGCCCTCGCGCTGCTGGCCAAGCGTCGGCAGGCCATGGGCGTCGAGCTGATCCGCGATCTGCCGGAGGCGACGCTGTGGGTGCAGGCTGGCGAAACCCGGCTGCGGCAGATTCTCGCCAACCTGCTGGCCAACGCCCTCGACGCACTGACCGAGCGACCACCGCCGCGGCGCATCTGGCTGCGCGCCGAACAGCAGGGCGACGGCGTGCTGCTCAGCCTGCGCGACAACGGCCCCGGCTTCAGCGATGAAGCTCTGCAGCGCGCTCGCGAACCGTTCTTCACCACCAAGACCAGCGCCCAGGGCCTGGGATTGGGTCTGGCGATCTGCGATACCCTCACCCGCGCCCTTGGCGGCGAGCTGCGCATGAGCAACCATCCCGAGGGCGGCGCACAGCTTAGCCTGTTTCTGCGCAGTGCCGAGCCGGGCATCGCCTTCCCCACCGAGGACCATTTCCAATGAGCAGCGAGCATTCGATCAGCGCCCAGACCCAGGTGCTGTTGATCGACGACGATCCGCACCTGCGCCAGGCGCTGAGCCAGACACTCGACCTCGCAGGGCTCAAAGTGGCCAGCCTGGGCGACGCTCGTGAGCTGGCCGCGCGCCTGCCGGCCGACTGGCCGGGAGTGGTGGTCAGCGACATCCGCATGCCGGGAATCGACGGTCTGGAACTGCTGCAGCAACTGCGCGCACGCGACAGCGAACTGCCGGTGATCCTCATCACCGGGCATGGCGACATCCAGCTGGCGGTGCAGGCCATGCGCGCCGGTGCCTACGATTTCCTGGAAAAGCCCTTCCCCAGCGAGGCGCTGCTGGACAGCGTGCGCCGTGCTCTGGCGCTGCGCCAACTGGTCCTGGACAACCGCTCGCTGCGCCTGGCGCTGGCCGACCGTCAGCAGCTGTCGGCGCGCCTGCTCGGCCAATCCAAGGCGATGCTGCGCCTGCGCGAGCAGATCGGCGCGTTGGCCGGAACCCAGGCCGACGTGCTGATCCTCGGCGAAACCGGTGCCGGCAAGGAGGTGGTGGCGCGCGCCCTGCATGACCTCTCCAACCGGCGAAACGGTCCGTTCGTCGCGATCAACGCCGGTGCGCTGGCCGAGTCGGTGGTGGAAAGCGAGCTGTTCGGCCACGAGCCCGGTGCCTTCACCGGCGCGCAGAAACGGCGCATCGGCAAGTTCGAGTTCGCCAACGGCGGCACGCTGTTCCTCGACGAGATCGAAAGCATGAGCCTGGACGTGCAGGTCAAGCTGCTGCGGCTGCTGCAGGAACGGGTGGTCGAACGGCTCGGCGGCAACCAGTCGATCGCGCTGGACATTCGCGTCATCGCGGCAACCAAGGAGGATCTGCGCGTGGCCGCCGACCAGGGTCGGTTCCGCGCTGACCTGTACTACCGCCTCAACGTGGCACCGCTGGGAATTCCGCCGCTGCGCGAGCGCAACGAGGACATCCTCCTGCTCTTCCAGCACTTTGCCGAGGCTGGTGCCCAGCGCCACGGCCTGCCGATCCGCGAACTGCAGCCGGAACAGCGGGCTGCCCTGCTGCGCCACGCCTGGCCGGGCAACGTGCGCGAGCTGCAGAATACTGCCGAGCGCTTCGCCCTGGGTCTCGGGCTCGGGTTGGATCAGCCAGGCGCCGAACCGACCAGCAGTGTTGCCGGCACTGGCAACCTGAGCGAACAGGTCGAGGCGTTCGAGCGCGCGCTGATCGCCGCCGAGTTGAACCGCCCCCACGGCTCGCTGCGCAGCGTCGCCGAGGCGCTCGGCGTGCCGCGCAAGACGCTGCACGACAAGCTGCGCAAGCATGGTCTGAATTTCAGCGATGCTGGCGGAAGCTCGCCGGATGAAAACGACTAGATGGCGGAAACCCGCCATTTCGATCCTCGGCTGGAGCATCTGACTGCCGCGTCCTGCGCTGGCCTCTGGCGTACCCATCCAGCGCAGGGCGAACCCCGCAAAGGTGCGACCTAGACGCGCTTGTTGGCAATCTGCCATTCAAACCTTCATCTGTTGCTGGGTAAACTCCCTGCCCACAGGTTGCTCTGCCGGCGGTTGGCACAGGCATTGCTCCTGAAACTCAATGAACCGGACGGAACGAGTGGCGATCATCCATCGCAACCTGGCCATTGCGCCTAGACTTGCCCAGCTGGTTACTGCCGGGATGCCCTGCGGCCTCCCACCCACAACAAGAGGAAACATCAATGTTCAAACTGACTGCCAAGGCGCTGGCATGCGCCCTGTCGCTGAGCATCGCCGGTCTGGCCCACGCGGCTGACCCGATCACCATCAAGTTCTCCCACGTCGTCGCCGAGAACACGCCGAAAGGCCAGGGCGCGCTGATGTTCAAGAAACTGGTGGAAGAGCGTCTGGCCGGCAAGGTCGAGGTACAGGTTTACCCGAACTCCTCGCTGTTCGGCGATGGCAAGGAAATGGAAGCCCTGCTGCTGGGCGACGTTCAGCTGATCGCACCGTCGCTGGCCAAGTTCGAACACTACTCCAAGGGCGTTCAGGTTTATGACCTGCCGTTCCTGTTCGACGATATCGCGGCAGTCGACCGCTTCCAGAAAGGCGAAGCCGGCCAGAGCCTGCTGCGCTCCATGGAAGACAAGAACATCACCGGCCTGGGCTACTGGCACAACGGCATGAAGCAGCTGTCGGCCAACAAGCCGCTGCGCGAGCCGAAGGATGCCCGTGGTCTGAAATTCCGCGTACAGGCTTCCGCCGTACTGGACGAGCAGTTCAAGGCCGTGCGCGCCAACCCGCGCAAGATGAGCTTCGCCGAGGTCTACCAGGGCCTGCAGACTGGCGTGGTGAATGGTGCCGAGAACCCCTACTCGAACATCTACTCGCAGAAGATGCACGAAGTGCAGAAGTACATCACCGAGTCCAACCACGGCCTGCTGGACTACATGGTGATCACCAACACCAAGTTCTGGAACGGTCTGCCGGCTGACGTTCGCAGCGAGCTGGAAAGCATCCTGAACGAAGTGACCGTCGCGGTGAACAAGCAGGCTGACGAGCTGAACCAGGCCGACAAGCAGCGCATCGTCGACGCTGGCACCACCGAGATCATCAACCTGACTCCGGAGCAGCGCGAAATGTGGCGTGAAGCCATGAAGCCGGTCTGGAAGAAGTTCGAAGGCGAGATCGGTGCTGACCTGATCAAGGCCGCCGAAGCAGCCAACCAGGCTAACTAAGCCTTGCCGAGGGGCGGGTACTCCGCCCCTTTGCTGCACCACCCGAAACACCCGACAGCTCAGTGAAAAAACATAGCAGCTGACGAAGGCGAAGCCCGCACCAAGGGCAGACAGGCCAGGCCAAGGTGACCCCCCGGCTACGCCGCTTCGACAGTGACAACAAGAGTTTTTCATTGCTCTGTCTGCCAGCCCGCCCCGGCTGGTTCACGGCGCACCTCGTGCTGCCTTCGCACAACAGCAGTCCATCGGGAGATGTCATCCATGAACGCCCTCTGGCGCGTCTGGGACCACTTCGAGGAAGGTTTTATCGCCTTTCTGTTGGCCGCCATGACACTGGTGACCTTCGTCTACGTGATCCTCAACAACCTTTACACGCTCTTCTACAACCTGGGCGACCGCTTCGAAGGCAGCGCCGACTTCTGGTTCGCTATCGGTGATTTCATCATCGGCCTGGCCCAGGCCATGACCTGGAGCACCGCGCTGACCAAGGCGCTGTTCGCCTGGCTGATCTTCTCCGGCCTCGCCTATGGCGTGCGCACCGCTGGCCACATCGGTGTCGATGCACTGGTCAAGCTGGCACCGCGACACATCCAGCGCATCATCGGCATCATCGCCTGCCTGCTCTGCCTGGGCTACGCCGGCCTGCTTACCGTCGCCAGTTTCGAATGGATCCAGACCCTGTTCATCGCCAACATCGGCGCGGAAGATCTGGGCCACATCGGCGTCAAGCAATGGCATATCGGCATGATCGTGCCGTTCGGCTTCGCCATGGTGTTCATCCGTTTCGCCGAAATCTTCGTGCGTATCCTGCGCAACGAGCAGACCGGCCTCGGCCTCGCCGATGAAGCGGCCGATGCGCTCAAGCACGGCGAAGAGGAGCCCAAGTAATGACCATTCTGTTCCTGTTCGCCGCCCTCTTCGTGCTGATGTTCATCGGCGTGCCGGTGGCCGTATCCCTCGGCCTGGCCGGTTCGCTGACCATCATGATCTTCAGTCAGGACTCGGTGCGCTCGCTGGCGATCAAGCTGTTCGAGACCTCCGAGCACTACACCCTGCTGGCCATCCCGTTCTTCCTCCTCGCCGGTGCCTTCATGACCACCGGCGGCGTGGCGCGGCGCCTGATCGACTTCGCCAACGCCTGCGTCGGCCACATCCGTGGCGGCCTGGCGATCGGCGCGGTACTGGCATGCATGCTGTTCGCCGCACTCTCCGGTTCGTCGCCAGCCACCGTGGCCGCGGTCGGCTCCATTGCCATCGCCGGCATGGTGCGCTCCGGTTACCCGCAGGCGTTCGGTGCCGGCATCGTCTGTAACGCCGGTACACTGGGCATCCTGATTCCACCGTCGGTGGTCATGGTGGTCTACGCCGCCGCAACCGAGACCTCGGTGGGCAAGCTGTTCATGGCCGGTGTTGTGCCAGGCATCCTGCTCGGCGGCGCGCTGATGATCGCGATCTACATCATCGCGGTGAAAAAGAACCTGCCGGCCCTGCCGCGGGCGAGCTTCCGCGAGTGGCTGTCCGCTGCGCGCAAGGCAATCTGGGGCCTGCTGCTGATGGTGATCATCCTCGGCGGTATCTACTCCGGCATGTTCACCCCGACCGAAGCGGCGGCGGTGGCGGCGGTGTATTCGGCCTTCGTCGCGCTATTCGTCTACAAGGACATCTCCCTGCGCGACTGCCCGAAGGTGCTGCTGGAATCCGGCAAGCTGTCGATCATGCTGATGTTCATCATCGCCAACGCCATGCTGTTCGCCCACGTGCTGACCACCGAACAGATTCCACAGGCGATTACCGCCTGGGTCATCGAGGCCGGCCTGCAGCCGTGGATGTTCCTGCTGGTGGTGAACATCGTGCTGCTGATCGCCGGTGCCTTCATGGAGCCTTCGGCAATCATCCTGATCCTCGCGCCGATCCTGTTCCCGATCGCCATTCAGCTGGGCATCGACCCGATCCACCTGGGCATCATCATGGTGGTCAACATGGAAATCGGCCTGATCACGCCACCGGTGGGGTTGAACCTGTTCGTCGCCTCGGCGGTGACGGGCATGCCGGTCACCCAGGTGATCCGCGCAGTGCTGCCATGGCTGGCGCTGATGCTGAGCTTCCTGGTGATCATCACCTACGTACCGTCGATTTCGCTGGCGCTGCCAAACATGCTTGGCATGTAGCGCGGAGCAATTACTTCCCTTTAGCCCGGCCCGTGCCGGGCTTTTTTTTGCCGGAAGAACGGCTGCGTCAGAGGGCGAGAACGTCCGCCGGGCGCCGGCGGAACCAGCCGGTCAGGGACAGGCGATCAGCCTGGGTGACCAGCACCTCGTGAGGAAAATCGCCGGAGAGAAACACCACCAGATTGCCGGCCAGCGGCGGTACGTCCAGCTGCGAGCCATCGGGCATGTGCATGCGCAACTCGCCGGCATGGGCCGCCTGCCAGTCCGGGTTGAGGTAGAGCACCGCGGTCACCGAACGGCTGTCATCGTCGCGAAAGCGGTCCAGATGGGTCTGGTAGAAGGCGCCGGGCGGGTAGAAGGCGAAATGGCATTCGAACTCTTCCAGGCCGAGATACAGCTCGCGGTTGAGCTGCTGACGCAACTCGTCCATTACCCCGAGATACTGATCGCAGACCGCCGCCTGACCAGGCTCCAACCACTGGATATGGTCGCTGCGAATGCCTTCGCGCACCGCCTGCGCCTCGCCGCGGCCGACGCCGGCCGGTGCCAGGGCACCCTCGGCCTCGCGCCTGCGGCACTCGTCGGCCAGCTTGTGGGTCACATCACTGGGAAGAAAAGAACTCTGCAGCGACCAGCCGCGCTCGGCCAGGTCATCGATGATCGAAGAAAACTGCAAGGAAGTGACTCCGAAGGGATACTGAACGAGTCTAGGGGCTGTACAGACTCCGCTACAAGCCAAGGCACTGCGCCATATCGCAGCAGCGCTCGCGCGCCTCGACAAGCATGCGTCGGGGCACCGAAAATGAACCGCCCGCCAGACAGGAGCTTCCATGCGCGCCCTTTTAGCCTGTGTACTGCTGACCTTCAGCTTCGCCAGCTTCGCCGACACCTATCAAGAGCTGTACGAAACCGCTGGCTGGACCGAACAGCGGGCCAATTTCGCCGATGCGCTGACCGCCGCCCAGCAGCGCTACAAAGACACCCTGCCGCCAGCGGTATTCCAGGCGCTGGTGACCAATAGCAACCGCCGCTTCGCCGCCCATGCCATCGACCAGCGTGCACAGCAGGCGCTGCGCGAGCATCTACCGCAGCCGCAACCGGCGCTGGAGTTCTTCCAGTCGACGCTCGGCCGCAAGATCGTCTCTGCCGAAGTGCTGGCGGCACGCCGCGAGCAGCTGGCACGCCATACCAAAGGCTTGCCGCGGGTGACGGCCGAAAGCAACCGTCAGCTGCTGATTCGCCATCTGGCCCAGGCCATCCCGGCCAGCGAGGCTGGGGCGGAGGTCAGCCTGGCGCTCGCCGGTGTCGCCGCCGACAGCCTGAGCCAGATGATTCCCGGCCTGCTTGGTGGCAACCAGGCGCAGAGCCTGTTGAGCAGCCAGCGCACGCGGATGATCGAGCAGATCGAGGCCGATCTCGACAACACGCTGCTCTTCGTCTATCGCGATCTGTCCGACGCCGAGCTGGAAGAATACGTGCAGTTCGCCCAATCGGACGCAGGCAAGGCCTACTATCAGGCTGCGCTGCAGGCGCTGCGAGCCGGGCTGGCGGTGGGCATGAGCGGCGCCGATCTGGAGCCGCAGCAAGGCATCTGAGCGGCGCTACTTCAGCCGCTCGCGCAGGAAATCGAAGTAGGCACGGCGCAGCTCCTCGCGCTCGTTCACCAGATGGTGGCGCGCCTCGGGCAGACGCAAGATCTCGGCGCCAGCGAACTTGCGTTCGAGGATCGGCAGGTTGTACTGCCAGTCCACCGTCATGTCCGCCTCACCCTGGATGATCAGCGGCGAATGCGTGCTGCCCGCCGCCCCTTCGATACGCGGAATCCAGCGTGACAGCGCGCCGACCCAGGCCGTGGGCAGGATGTCCGGCTGCAGCGGATCCTGGCTCTGAACGAACTCCAGAAAGCTCGGATCGCCGGAATTCTCGCTGAACGTGCGCGGTATCTGCTGCACGAAGCGTCGCAGCAATTCGTAGCTGATGCGCGAGCGCAACCAGGCACGCGGCCGAATCAACGGCGCCAGCAGGATGGTGCGGCCCAGATCCGGGTTGTCGGCCTGGTGCAGCAGGTGATCCAGCGCGATGGCACCGCCGGTGCTCTGCCCGAGCAGATGCCAGGGTCGTGGCAGATCGAGCTGACGCGCCTGTTCGAACAGCCCGCTGAGCACCGCCTGGTATTCATCGAACTCGTTGATGCTGGCCCGCGGACCGCTGGACAGACCGTGGCCCGGCAGGTCGCAGGCGAGCACGGCGAAACCCATCTCCAGCCCCCAATCGACCACGTGCCGGTACAGGCCCATATGGTCGTAGTAGCCATGCAGGATCAGCAGGCTGGCGTGAGGCTGTTCGGGCCACCAGGCCTGCGCAACCACGTCATAATCGTGCACGCGAAAGCGCCCCAGGCGGCGCTGCACATTGCGCCGGTGCGGCATGTCCAGGCCGTAATAAGCCTGGTAGTGCAGCGTTTCGGCGGAGATGTCAGCTGCATCCGCCAGGGCAGGCAGACTGTTGCGCAGTCGATCAGGCTGGATACGCGAAGGCATGGACTTTCTTTAAGCGGTTGGGACCCGGGATATTCAGCTCTGCGCCGCGTCATGGCAAGCTTGCGCACCCACATCGGAGCCTGCCATGAGCGCACGCCGTAAATACCTGATCGCCGCCCTGATCGCCCTGCTCTGGGGCGGCGCCATGCTGGCCGCGTTCTGGTGGTTCGAGGCACGTTACCTGCGCACCTTCGAGGGCGAGCGCGCCGAGCTGTTCTCTGGCGACGCGTTGCGCCTGCCCGCCGAACTGCAGGGCCCGGGGCCGGTGCGCTTCGTCCACTTCTGGGACCCGAGCTGCCCGTGCAACGTCGGCAACCAGCAGCATCTGGAGGAGTTGCTCAAGCGCTTCGCCGGGCAACCGGTCGAGTTCTACGAAGTGCGCAAGCCCGGCAGCAAAGGCCGTCTGCCGGCGCCCCTGGCTTCGCTGAAGCCGCTGAACGATCTGGCCGGCGCCGAGCAATTGCCGGCCAGCCCGGCTGTAGGCATCTGGGACCAGAGCGGTGAACTGGTCTATATCGGCCCCTACAGCGAGGGCGCGGTGTGCAGTTCGGATAACAGCTTCGTCGAGCCGATCCTCGATGCGGTGCTCGCCGGGCGCAAGGTCCGCGCCACCCATTCGCTGGCGGTAGCCTGTTTCTGCGACTGGCAAGAGTAGCGGCATGTCCCGCAAACTTGATCATGGTCAAATGATAATTATTATCAACTAAACGAGAATGCTCCCATTCAAGTCGGCATCGTTGCCGACGCACCATTCGGGAGCCGTTCGATGATCCTCCGCCTTCACCCGCTTGCCCTGGCCTGCCTGGCCGTCAGCACCACCTCCGCCCTCGCCGCTCCGCTGGAATTGCAGGAAACCGTCGTCACTGCCAAGGGCTACGAGGCCGCGACGCAGGACATTCCGCAAGCCATCGAAGTCCTGCAAGCACAGCCGACTGAAACGGCCGCGCCGGCCGGCAGCCTGTTCCGTGGCAAGCCGGGCCTGGCCGTGCACAGCGATGGCGCTTGGGGCCAGAACCCGGTCCTGCGCGGCATGAAGAAGGAAAGCGTGGTGCTGATGGTCGACGGCGTGCGGGTCAATTCCGGCCAGCCGCAAGGCTCGCTGGCATCCATGCTCGATCTCGGTCTGCTGGAACGCGCCGAGGTGGTCAAGGGTCCGGGCTCGGTGCTCTACGGCAGCGGCGCCATGGGCGGGGTGGTCAACCTGATCACGCCACAACCACGCTTCACCGAACAAGACGAACGCAGCGGACATTTCTCCAGCAGCGCCAGCAGCGTCGACAAGGGCTTCACCGGCGCTACGCTGCTGCGCGACTCCAGCAGCGATCATGCGCTGGTGCTGGGCGTTGCCGGGCGCAAGGTCAACGACTACAAAAGCCCCAACGGTACCGAAGAGAACACCGGCTACAGCTCCGATACCCTGCTGTTCAAGTACAAGCAGCGCCTGGCCGAGGATGTCAGCGTCAACCTGAACGTCCAGCGCCACACCGATCGTGACGTCTGGTACCCGGGCTCGGCGCGTACCGGTGGCCAGCCGGGCGGCGCCGGCATCCCGGCACCGCTCGGCACCGCGACCATCCATTCGCCGGAACAACAGCGCGAGCTATTCCAGATCGGCCTGGAGAACGGCCTCGGTGAAGGTACTCTGACCACCGAGCTCTATCGTCAGGAGGTCTACCGGGAGATCCGTGCCTACTCGGAGCGCCTCGACCGCGACTATGTACGCAACAACGTCAGCTTCATCACCCACGGACTGCGCTCGAGCTGGGTAGTACCGGTCGCCGATCACCTGCTGACGGTGGGCGTCGACGGCTGGAAGATGACCGGCGATCCGGAGCGCTATGTGGATGGCCCGCCGGCCTTCAACAACAACCAGCGCAACGACCCCTTCAAGGATGCCGAGATCGAGTCCTACGGACTGTTCGTGCAGGACGAATTCGACCTCGGTCAGACGCGCCTCACCGCCGGCGCCCGTTACGACCGCATCAGCGCAGACGCCCGCGCTAAAGGCAATGGTCCTTCATTTACAACCAGCGGCCTGGACAGCACCGACCACAACCTGTCGTGGTCGCTGGGCGCGCTGCATCCGTTGACTGACACCCTCAACCTCTACGCCAACGTCGGCCAGGCCTACCGCGCCGCCGACATGCGCGAGCGCTACGACGACGCCCCGCGCGGCGACGGCTACTTCCACGTCGGCAACCCGCAGCTGGACCCGGAGCGTTCCACCAGCTTCGAGCTTGGCCTCAAGGGTAACGATGGCGATTTCACCTATCAACTGGCGGCCTTCCACACCCGCATCGACGACTACATCGCCGGCCGCGTGACCGGCACCAACGCGCCCAACGGGCTGCCGATCAAGCGCACCGAAAACCTCGACAAAGTGGTGATCTACGGCCTCGAAGGCAGCGCCAGCAAGGGCGTCGGCGCCTTCGTGGTGGACGGCAGCTTCACCTGGCTGCGCGGCGAGAACAAACAGGACGACGAACCACTGCACCAGATGCCGGCCCACGAGTTGACCCTGGGCATCGGCCAGCCAGCCGAGCGCGGCCTCTACTGGCATGCCCAGCTGCGCGCGGTCGCCGAGCAGGATCGTGTGGCGACCGAGTTCACCCGCGGTGGCGAGGACCGCACCGCAGGCTTCGTTACCGCCGATGCCAGCCTCGGCTGGGGCTTCGGCAAGATCGGCGTGCTGCAGACCGCCAATCTAGACACGCGCCTGAGCAACCTGTTCGACAAGGCCTACCACGAGCATCTGACTGACGGCATCAGCGGCAACGAACTGCAAGCGCCTGGGCGCGGCATCACCGTCGCGCTGAGCGGGAGCTTCTGATGCTGCGCCACCTACTGATGGCCGTTCTGCTGGTGGCTGGAGCACCAGCGCTGGCGGACAAGCTGCCGCGCCTGGTCCTGGCCGGCCCATCGTCATCGGTGTCTAACCCGCTGATCCACATGGTCGAATCCGGCGCGCTGGACGACCTGGCGGACAAGGTGGAATTCGTCAGCTGGCGCGATCCCGACCAGCTGCGTCTGCTGGCGCTGAACGAGCAGGCAGACGTGCTGGCCATGCCGGTCAACGTCGCCGCCAACCTGTACAACCGCGGCGCCAAGCTGCGCATGCTCAACGTTTCGACCTGGGGCTTGCTCTGGCTGGTATCCCGCGAGCAGGGCCTGAGCACCCTCGACGACCTGCGCGGCAAGGAAATCGCCATGCCGTTCCGCGGCGACATGCCGGACATCCTCTTCGGCCTGCTGGCCGAGCGTGCCGGCATTGATGTGCGCAAGGACCTGCGTTTGCGCTACGTCGCCACCCCGATCGACGCCATGCAGCTATTGCTGATGCGTCGTACCGACCATGCCCTGCTGGCCGAGCCGGCCATCTCCATGGCCCTGCGCAAGGCCAGCGAAGGACCGCTGGGGCTGGTTGCGCCGGATCTGTATCGCAGTGTCGACCTGCAACAGGAGTGGGGCCGCCTGCTGCAACGCGAAGCACGCATCCCGCAGGCTGGCATCGCGCTGATGGCCAGCGTGAAGGACCAGCCGCAGATCGCCGCACGGATTGCCCAGGCCTACGCCGACTCGCTGCAATGGTGCAGCGCCAACGCCGAACGCTGCGGGCAGCTGGTCGCCAAGCATCTGCCGATGCTCAGCGCCGAAGCGGTAACCGACTCATTGGCCGTGGCGCAGATGGACGCAGTGCCCGCCGCCGACGCACGGGTGGAAGTCGAGTATCTGTTCGAGCTGCTGTTGCAAAAGAATCCAGCGCTGATCGGCGGCAAGCTGCCGGCCGATGACTTCTACTCGCCAGTCAGCGATCAGCCATGAGCCTCCTGCGCAGCTGGCTGGCCGGCCTGCCCGGCTATCTGTGGAGCGGCTGGGGCGCACTGGCCAGCCTGTTTCTGCTGCTGGCGGGCTGGGAGGCAGTGGCCAGTCAATATGGCGCGCTGGTGCTGCCTACGCCGCTGGAGACCTTTGTCCGCCTGCTCCAGCTGATCGATGAAGGTGCCGCCTGGCCGGAGTTGCTGGCCACCAGTCGCCGGGCTCTGCTCGGTTTTACCTTGTCCGTAGTGGTCGGCAGCGTGCTCGGGCTCGCCGCCGGTGTCTCCATGACCGCCTCGATGATGGCGCGGCCGCTGGTCACCGTGCTCATGGGCATGCCACCAATCGCGTGGCTGGTACTGGCGATGCTCTGGTTCGGCGCCAGTGACGGCACCCCGGTGTTCACCGTGTTCATCGCCAGCTTTCCGCTGGTGTTCGTCGGCGCACTGCAAGGCACCCGCACGCTGGACAACCAGCTCAAGGACATGGCCCTGGCATTCCGCCTGCCGCGGCGGATGCTGTTGCTCGATGTCTATCTGCCGCACGTCGTTTCCTACCTGTTCCCCGCCTGGATCACCGCGCTCGCCATGGCCTGGAAGATCGTGGTGATGGCCGAACTGCTCGCCACCCAGGACGGCGTCGGCGCCGCGCTGGCGGTGTCGCGCTCGCACCTCGATACCAGCGCGACCATGGCCTGGATCACCGCGGTGGTCGGCCTGCTGCTGGCGGTGGAGTATCTGCTGCTGGAACCGATCAAGCGCGAAGTCGAGCGCTGGCGCGAGGTGTCTTCATGACGCAATTGCACATCCACGGCCTGGCCCACGCGTTCGGCCGCGACGAGATCTTCAGCGGCATCGACTTCAACCTGGCGGCGGGTGAAGTGGTCGCCCTGGTCGGCCCCTCCGGCTGCGGCAAGACCACCCTGCTGCACCTCTGTGCCGGGCTGCTGGACGTGCAGGAAGGACGCATCGACAACGGCTTCGGCAACCCCGCCAGCATGTTCCAGCAACCGCGGCTGCTGCCGTGGAAAACCACGCTCGACAACATCGCCCTGGGGCTCAAGGCGGCAGGCATGCCGCGGCAGCAACGCCTGCAGCAGGCCAGCTCCCTCGCGCTGCGCCTGGGCTTGGCTACTGGCGATCTCGGCAAGTTTCCGCACCAGCTTTCCGGCGGCATGCAGAGCCGCGTGTCCCTGGCGCGGGCGCTGGTGCTGCAACCGGATCTGCTGCTGCTTGACGAACCCTTTGCCGCGCTGGATATCGGCCTCAAGGAAGACCTTTATGCCCTGCTGCTGGCCGAGCAGGCCGCACGCGGCATGGGCGTGCTGATGGTCACCCACGACCTGATGGAAGCCGTGCGCCTGGCCGACCGCATTCTGGTCATGGCAGCGGCACCAGGGCGCATCGTCAGCCATCTGGAACTGGATCTGCCATCCGTGCAGCGCAGCGATATCTGGATCTATCAGCACACCGCCGAACTGCTGCAGTTGCCGGCGGTGCGAGAGAGCTTCGGCCTGGCCAGCCGCGCGCCGCAGACCTTGCCGCACAGCAACAGGGCAACCCTGCAAGAGACGACGGTTCCCCTCACCGCCAGCAGAGCGCGCTCACGATGCTGAAGTCCTTATCACCGCGACTCACCGCCTGGCCGTTGCTGCTATGCAGCTTCCGTCCGCTGTTTCTCTCCACCGTACTGCTGGCCGTGGCCGGCATCGCACTCTGGCTGGGCTTTCTCGGGTTCGGGTTGCCGCTGCCAAGCGTGCCGGGTGGGCCAATGGTCTGGCATGCCCACGAGATGCTGCTCGGCTTTGGCCTTGCGGCAGTCGCCGGCTTCGTCCTCACCGCGGTGCCGGAATTTACCTCCACCGCGGCATTCGGTAGGCAGGTAGGTTTCGGCTTTCTACTGCTGTGGCTAGCGGCTCGGCTGAGCTTCTGGCTTTCCGGCGTCCTCGGGCCGTGGCCGTCGGCGCTGTTCAACAGTGCCTTCGCCATCGCCCTGCTTGTGCTGCTCGCACCGCGCCTACTCGGTGATCCGTTGCGCCGGCAGTACGGCTTCTTCGGCGGACTCGTCGCGCTGGCGCTGGTGACTGTCGGCTTCAATATCGATGCCGTCAGCGGCCAGTACCCGATGCGCTGGCTGCATGCGACGGTCGGCGTGATGATGGTGCTGATCGTGGTGGCCATGAGCCGAATCTCCATGCGCATCCTCAACGATGCCATCCAGGCACGCCGGGATGCCGGCCATGAAGTGGACGAGGACTACCGCGCGCGGCCGCCACGGCGCAACCTGGCGATCTTCTGCATCAGCCTGTTCAGCCTTGCCGAATGGCTGGCTCTGCCGGCCCCGCTGAACGGCTGGCTGGCCCTGGCCGCAACCGCCGCCATGTTCAACCTGCTCAACGACTGGCACATCGGCCGCGCGTTGCTGGAACGCTGGGCGCTGATGCTCTACAGCGTCTACTGGCTGATGGCGCTGGGCTATGGCGCGCTGGGCGTATCACTGCTCGTCGACGGTTACGCCAGCAGCGCGGGTCGTCATCTGCTGACAGTCGGGGCCATGGGCGTGTCGATTCTCGCGGTGCTGTGCATCGCCGGGCGTACCCACAGCGGTTATGCGCTGGATCAACGGCCATGGGTGCCGATCGCCACCGGCCTGCTGGTACTTGCTGCGCTGCTGCGTGCCAGTGCGGGGCTGCCGGGCGCGCCCGTGCCGCTGCTGAACATGCTCGCCGGGCTCGGTTGGCTGACTGCCTTTGCCCTGGCGTTACGCTACCTGGCACCGATCTGGCTGCGCCCGCGCCCGGATGGTGGTGCGGGATGCGACGAGCCACAGGACGAACACAGCATGGGGTCGGGTTGCCGGACCTGAGCGGTGATCGGCGCCTTACGAGATATTCATTGCAGGAGAGCAGCCAACCGAGCCATGAATGCGCACTCGGCGCCGGAAAGGCACGGCGGTGGATAAGCTTCGCGTTATCCACCCTACGGCTCCAGCGCAATTGCGGGACGGACTACCTGAAACGAAAAGGGCGCATCAATGCGCCCTTTTCGTTTTGCGGCTCAGACCATCCTCAACTATGCGCCGAGGGCGGTATCAGCACCTTGCGGCTGTCGATCACCTGACGCCAGGTGGACTTGCCAGTGGTTTCATCCATCGCCTGCTGCATCGCGCGGACGCGGCGCTTCTCGGCGCGGCGGGTGAGGTACCAGGCCAGGAAGGTCGCCAGCGACACGCTGAGCAGGATCAGGCTGGCCACCGCGTTGATCTCCGGTTTCACGCCCAGGCGCACGGCGGAGAAGATCTCCATCGGCAGGGTGGTCGAGCCGGGACCGGAGACGAAGCTCGCCAGCACCAGATCGTCCAGCGACAGGGCGAAGGAGAGCATGCCGCCAGCGGCCAGCGACGGCGCGATCATCGGCATGGTGATCAGGAAGAACACCTTCCACGGCCGTGCGCCGAGGTCCATCGCCGCTTCCTCGATGGACAGGTCCAGCTCACGCAGGCGCGCCATCACCACCACCGCGACGTAGGCCGAGCAGAAGGTGGTGTGCGCGATCCAGATCGTCACCAGGCCGCGCTGGGCCGGCCAGCCGACCAGTTGCGCCATGGCGACGAACAACAGCAGCAAGGACAGACCGGTGATCACCTCGGGCATTACCAGCGGTGCGGTAACCAGACCACCGAACAGCGTGCGGCCGCGAAACACCGGGATACGCGTGAGCACGAAAGCCGCCATGGTGCCCAGCGCCACCGCGGCGACCGCGGTATAGGCCGCGACTTCCAGCGAACGCATCACCGCACCCATCAGCTGCGAGTTGTCGAGCAGCCCGGCGTACCACTTCAGCGACCAGCCACCCCATACCGTCACCAGCCGCGAGGCGTTGAACGAGTAGATGACCAGAATCACCATTGGGAGGTAGATGAACAGCAACCCGAGCACCAGGATCAGATTGGAAAAGCTCCAGCGCCTCATAGCTTGCCCTCCAGTTCCTTGGCTTGGTTGCGGTTGAACAGGATGATCGGGATCAGCAGGATCGCCAGCATCACCACCGCCAGCGCCGAGGCCACCGGCCAGTCACGGTTGTTGAAGAACTCCTGCCACAGCACTTTGCCGATCATCAGTGTCTCCGGGCCGCCGAGCAGCTCGGGGATGACGAACTCGCCCACCACCGGGATGAACACCAGCATGCAGCCGGCGATGATGCCGTTCTTCGACAGCGGCACGGTGATCTTCCAGAAGCTGGTGAGGTTGCGCGCGCCCAGGTCGGAGGCAGCCTCCAGCAGGCTCGGGTCGTGCTTCACCAGGTTGGCGTAGAGCGGCAGGATCATGAACGGCAGGTAGGAATAGACCACTCCGATATACACGGCGATATCGGTGTTGAGGATCTGCAGCGGTGTGTCGATCAGCCCCATGCCGAGCAGCAGGCTATTGAGCAGGCCGTTGCTGCTGAGGATGCCCATCCAGGCGTAAACGCGGATCAGGATGGCGGTCCAGGTCGGCATCATGATCAGCAGCAGGAACACCGTCTGCAGATCCTTGCGCGCCCGGGCGATCGCATAGGCCATGGGATAGCCGATCAGCAGGCAGAGCAGCGTGCTGAAGAAGGCGATCCTCAGCGAGCCCAGATACGCCGCCAGATACAACTCGTCTTCACTGAGGAAGATGTAGTTGCCGAGATTGATCAGTACCTGCAGCTGCTGGTCGGCGTAGGCGAAGATGTCGGTATATGGCGGTATCGCCACATCGGCTTCGGCGAAGCTGATCTTCAGCACGATGGCGAACGGCAGCAGGAAGAAAAGGAACAGCCAGAGGAAGGGCACGCCGATGACCAGTCGGCGCCCGCTATTCAACGGCGAGCGCTTCATGCCTGCAGCACCACGCCGCTGTCATCCCACCAGTAGACGTACACCTCTTCCTCCCAGGTTGGCAGCTTCACGTGGCGCTCGGTGTTGGCCATGAAGGCCTGCAGCACACCGCCGGACGGCAGCTTGATGTAGTACACCGAATGGCCGCCAAGATAGGCGATGTCGTGGACGACGCCCTTGGCCCAGTTGTAGCCAGGGCGCTCCAGTTCCGGCAGTTCGGTGCCGATCAGTAGCTTTTCCGGGCGAATCGCGTAGGTGATCTGCTTGTCTTCGGCACGGGTGCTGATGCCGTGACCGACATAGATCGGATTTTCCAGGCCTGGGCTGGCGATGACGGCGTGGTCGCCCATGTCTTCGATCAGCTCGCCATCGAACAGGTTGACGTTGCCGATGAACTCGCAGACCAGCCGGCTCGCCGGGGTTTCGTAGATGTCCATCGGGCTGCCGACCTGGGCGATCCAGCCGAGATGCATGATGGCGATGCGTTCGGCCATGGTCATGGCCTCCTCCTGGTCGTGGGTGACCATCACGCAGGTCACGCCAACGCGCTCGATGATCTGCACCAGCTCCAGCTGCATCTGCGAGCGCAGCTTCTTGTCCAGAGCGCCCATCGGCTCGTCGAGCAGCAGCAGCTTCGGGCGCTTGGCCAGCGAGCGCGCCAGGGCGACGCGCTGGCGCTGCCCGCCCGACAGCTGATGCGGCTTGCGCTTGGCGTACTGGGTCATCTGCACCAGGCCGAGCATTTCCTTGACCCGCTCCTCGATCTCCGCCTTGGGCAGACCGTCCTGCTTGAGGCCGAAGGCGATGTTCTGCTCCACGGTCATGTGCGGGAACAGCGCGTAGGATTGGAACATCATGTTGATCGGCCGCTCGTAGGGCGGCATGTCGGTGATGTCCTGGCCATCGAGGAAGATGCGCCCCTCGGTGGGCCGCTCGAAGCCGGCGAGCATACGCAGCAGGGTCGACTTGCCCGAGCCGGAGCCGCCGAGCAGCGCGAAGATCTCGCCCTGATGGATGCTCAGCGACACGTCATCGACCGCCACCGTTTCGTCGAACTTCTTGGTGACCCGGTCGATCTTGAGCAGCACCTGCTTGTTCTTGCTCTGGCCACTGAGGGCTTTCTTGTAGGCGCTGGAGGCAACGGCCATGCGCGAACTCCCGAAATGAAAAAGGTTGGCCGGCCTGAGCCGGGTATCTAGTGGTCGTTGCAACGAGCGCGTCACCGGACGCGCCCCTCGTTCAGCCCGCCCCGCTTCGTCCTCGCAGCACCGTGGACGCAATGGGACGGACTGCGGGATTCACTTGCCGGACTTCACCTTGGTCCAGGTACGCGTCATCAGCCGCTGGATCTTCGGCGGCAGCTCGGCCGAGACATACAGGCGATCCAGCACCTCCTGCGGCGGATACACCGAAGCGTCCTCGCGCACCTCTTGGTCCATCAGCTCGCCTGCCTTGAGATTGGGGTTGGCGTAACCGACATAGTCGCTCACCGCGGCGATTACTTCGGGGCGCAGCAGATAGTTGATGAACGCATGGGCTTCCTCGACGTTGCTGGCATCGGCGGGGATGGCCAGCATGTCGAACCAGAGGTTGGCACCCTCCGCAGGAATGGCGTAGGCGATCTCGATGCCCTTGCCCGCTTCCTCGGCGCGGGCCGCAGCCTGGAACACATCGCCGGAGAACCCGGCGGCGACGCAGATATTGCCATTGGCGAGATCGGAAATGTACTTGGAGGAGTGGAAATAACGCACATGCGGACGCACTGCCAGGAGCTTTTCTTCGGCCTTCTGGTAATCCGCGGCGTTCTCGCTGTTGGGGTCCAGGCCGAGGTAGTTGAGCATGGCAGGGATCATCTCATCGGCCGAGTCGAGAAAGGCGATGCCGCAGCTGGCCAGCTTTGCCGCGTTCTCCGGCTCGAAAATCACTGACCAGGAGTCGATTTCATCGACGCCAAGGGCTGCCTTGACCTTCTCGACGTTATAGCCGATGCCATTGGTGCCCCACAGATAGGGCGCGGCATGCGCGTTGCCGGGATCGTTCTTCTGCAGTTGCTTGAGCAGTGCCGGGTCGAGGTGTTCCCAGTTCGGCAGCTTGCTCTTGTCCAGTGCCTGGAACGCACCGGCACGGATCTGCTTGCCGAGGAAATGGTTGGAAGGCACCACCACGTCGTAGCCGCTGCGGCCGGCGAGCAGTTTGCCTTCGAGGGTTTCGTTGGAATCGAAGACGTCGTAGACGGGCTTGATGCCGGTCTCCTTCTCGAACTCCTCCAGCGTCGTTTCGCCGATGTAATCCGACCAGTTGTAGATGTGCACGGAGGCAGCCTGGGCGGTCGCGGCACCGGTCATGGCAGCGGCGACGAGCAGCGACTTGAGGGTCGAGCGCATGGGATGAGTCCTCTTGTTACAGGCCGCGCGTGATCCCGGCGGGAAAGGCGGGCTGTTTATTGGAAAAACCTCTGAAAATCAACAGATTTGGTGTAATTGCCGGTGCAGTGGCGGGAATGAGCGGGAAACCTGAACCGCCGCCGGACGCTTTCGCATTGCCATTCCGCGCAACGCCCGCCCCGGCACGCAACCGGGACGGTGGTGGTTGACCGGCCTCCCCTGTCGGGTACGCATGCCTGATGCGACCCGACACGAGCGGCTGAATCAACGCCCGGATTTGATCTTGGTCCAGCTGCGGGTCATGGCGCGCTGGGTCTTCGGATCGAGATCGGGGAAGGTGTAGAGCTTTTGCAGCACCGCCTGGCTCGGGTAGATGCCCTCGTCGGTACGGATGGCTTCATCCAGCAGCGGGGTGGCCGCGGCGTTGCCGTTGGGGAACTGCACGTAGTTGGTGATCGAGGCCATCACGTCCGGCTTCATCAGGTAGTTGATGAAGGCATGGGCGCTTTCGACGTTCTTGGCATCGGCTGGCACCGCCAGCATGTCGAAGAAGCTGCCGGCACCTTCTTTCGGAATCTTGTAGCCGACGTTGACACCGTTGGCCGCTTCCTCGGCGCGCGACTTGCCCTGGTAGATATCGCCGGAGTAACCGATGGCCACGCAGATGTTGCCGTTGGCCAGGTCGGAGATGTACTTGGAGGAGTGAAAGTAGGCGACATGCGGACGGATCTGCATGAACAGGTCTTCGGCCTTCTTCAGCTCGTCAGCCTTGCCGCTGTCCGGCGCATAACCCAGATAGTGCAGCGCGGCCGGCAGCATCTCGGTCGGCGAGTCGAGGAAAGCGACGCCGCAGGACTTCAGCTTCTCGATGTTTTCCGGCTTGAACACCAGATCCCAGGAGTCCACCGGTGCGTTGTCGCCCAGCACGGCCTTGACCTTGTCGACGTTGTAGCCGATGCCGATGGTGCCCCACATGTAGGGGATCGAGTACTGGTTGCCCGGGTCGCTCGGCTCCAGCGCCTTGAGCAGATCCTTGTCGAGATTTTCCCAGTTCGGCAGCTTGGACTTGTCCAGCTTCTGGAACACGCCAGCCTTGATCTGCTTGGCCAGGAACGGGTTGGACGGCACCACCACGTCATAACCGGAGCTGCCGGCCAGCAGCTTGGCTTCCAGCACTTCGTTGCTGTCGAAGACGTCGTAGACGACCTTGATGCCGGTTTCCTTGGTGAAGTTCTCCAGGGTGTCTTCGGCGATGTAGTCGGACCAGTTGTAGACGTGCAGTACCTTTTCCTGGGCCTGCGCAGCCCCGGCAACGGTGCCGGCCAGCGTCATGGCAAGTAGGGTCTTGGCGAAGGGATTCATCCGTGCAGCTCCTGTTGTCATCATTAATGTCGGGGCAGTGGAACAGGCCATGAACAGCGCGGCGGCCTGGAGGTGTGCCGGCATCGACACACCCCTTGGTAGGTCTGGCTTCCAGCACGCGCGCAGTCTGGCAAGGTCAGAGGCTTTTTTTCAACAAGCCGAACGCATAGCCGTGTGCAATCGACAACCTTAGCTCAGCTGCCGCCAACTGCCGCACGCTCAGCCCAGCGCATCCTTGGCCGTTGCATCCAGACACAGACGCACCTTGCCGATCAGCTCGTCGATCTGCTCCTCGCTGATCACCAGCGGCGGCGAGATGATCATGGTGTCGCCAACCGCGCGCATGACCAGGCCGTTGCGGAAGCAGTGCTCGCGACAGAGCATGCCTACGCCGGGGTCGGCAAAGCGTTCGCGGGTCTTCTTGTTCTTGACCAGTTCCAGCGCGCCGAGCAGGCCGACGCCACGCGCCTCACCCACCAACGGATGGTCAAGCAGCTCCTGCCAGCGAGACTGCAAATAGGGTGCCGTCTTGGTCTTCACCCGCTCGACGATCTTCTCCTCGCGCAGGATGCGGATGTTCTCCAGCGCCACCGCGGCGGCCACCGGGTGCCCCGAGTAGGTGAAGCCGTGGTAGAACTCGCCGCCTTCGTTGAGCGTCTGCACCACTTCGTCGCGCACGATGACGCCGCCCATGGGGATGTAGCCCGAAGTCAGGCCCTTGGCGATCGGCATCAGGTCCGGCTCGAGGCCGTAGTAGTCGCTGCCGAACCACTCACCGGTACGGCCGAAGCCGCAGATGACCTCGTCGGCGATGAACAGGATGTCGTAGCGCGCGAGGATTTCCTTGATCCGCGGCCAGTACGTTTCCGGCGGGATGATCACGCCACCGGCGCCCTGGATCGGCTCGGCGATGAAGGCGGCGACCTTGTCCTCACCAACTTCGAGGATCTTCTGCTCCAGCTGGTCGGCAATGCGCACGCCGAACTCTTCCGGGCTCATGTCGCCGCCTTCACCGAACCAGTAGGGCTGATCGATATGCTCGATGCCGGGAATCGGGCCGTCACTCTGCTCGTGCATGGCCTTCATGCCACCAAGGCTGGCGCCGGCGATGGTCGAGCCGTGGTAGCCATTCCAGCGGCCGATGACAACCTTCTTCGCCGGCTGGCCCTTGATCGCCCAGTAATGGCGCACCATGCGCAGCACGGTGTCGTTGGCTTCCGAGCCGGAGCCAGTGAAGAACACATGGTTCATCCCGGCCGGCGCGATGTCGGCGATCGCCTTGGCCAGCGCCACGGCCGGCGGATGGGCGGTCTGGAAGAACAGGTTGTAGTACGGCAGCTCACGCATCTGCCTGGTCGCGGCCTCGACCAGCTCCTCGCGACCGTAGCCGAGGTTGACGCACCAGAGCCCGGCCATGGCGTCGAGGATCTTGTGCCCTTCGCTGTCCCACAGGTAGACGCCGGAGGCCTTGGTGATGATGCGCGTGCCTTTGGCATTCAGCGCCTTGTAATCGGTGAACGGCGGCAGATGATGGTCGCGGCTCAGCGCTTGCCAGTGCAGGGTTTGCGAATCGCTCATCAGTCACCTCTCGATAAAGTTCGTGCATGTTCGGTGGACGAGAAAAGCGTCATCCACCCTACGACCGGCTCCGGCGGAAGCGGCCCTACACCGACAGCATCAGGAATTCACGCTCCCATGAGCTGATCACCCGGTGGTAGTTCTCCTGCTCGGCGCGTTTGACCGCGACATAGCCGGTGATGAATTTCGGGCTCAGGTATTTCTCCAGCTCGCGGCAGGTTTCCATCCGTTCCAGCGCCGCTTCCAGGGTCAGCGGCAGGCGCAGGTTGCGCCGCTCGTAACCGCGGCCCTTGACCGGCTGGCTCGGCGGCAGCTGCTCGACCATGCCGATGTAGCCGCACAGCAGGCTTGCGGCGATGGCCAGGTAGGGGTTGGCATCGGCGCCGGCCAGGCGGTTCTCGACGCGACGATTCTGCGGATCGGAATCCGGCACGCGCAGACCCACGGTGCGGTTCTCTTCGCCCCACTCGACGTTCACCGGCGCCGAGGTATCCGGCAGGAAGCGGCGGAACGAATTGACGTTGGGCGCGAACATCGGCAGCAGTTCGGGGATGTACTTCTGCAGGCCGCCGACGTGGTGCAGGAACAGCTGGCTCATGGAGCCGTCTTCGTTGGAGAAGATGTTGCGCCCGGTGTTGCGGTCGATGACGCTCTGGTGCAGGTGCATCGCACTGCCCGGCTCGCCGGTCATCGGCTTGGCCATGAAGGTGGCGGCGACGTTGTGCTTGAGCGCTGCCTCGCGCATGGTGCGTTTGAACACCAGGATCTGGTCGGCCAGGTGCAGCGCCTCGCCGTGACGGAAGTTGATCTCCATCTGCGCGGTGCCTTCTTCGTGGATCAGGGTATCCAGGTCCAGGCCCTGAGCCTCGCACCAGTCGTACATGTCCTCGAACAGCGGGTCGAATTCGTTAGCGGCATCGATGGAGAACGACTGGCGACCCGTCTCCTGGCGGCCGGAGCGGCCGATCGGCGGCTGGAACGGCAGGTCCGGGTCTTCGCAGCGCTTGGTCAGGTAGAACTCCATCTCCGGCGCGACGATGGGTTGCCAGCCGCGATCGGCGTACATCTTCAGTACGCGCTTCAAGATGTTGCGCGGCGACAGCTCGATGGGGTTACCCATCTTGTCGTAGGTGTCGTGGATCACCTGGGCGGTCGGCTCGATGGCCCAGGGCACGAGGAATACGGCGTTCGGGTCGGGCCGGCAGAACATGTCGATGTCTGCCGGGTCGAGCAGCTCGTAGTAGATGTCATCCTCGACGTAATCACCGGTCACGGTCTGCAGCAGCACGCTTTCCGGCAGGCGCATGCCCTTCTCGCCGAGGAATTTGTTGGTCGGTGAAATCTTGCCGCGGGCGATCCCGGTCAGGTCGCTGATCAGGCATTCCACTTCGGTGATCTTGTGTTCTTTCAGCCAGCCGGTGAGCTGGTCGAGCTGGATACTCATATTGACCTCAATTTGCTGGGGAGAGCCGCCAGGGTCGGCCGTCAGCGTTGCCGGGCGCGGGCCTCGCACGCCTCGGCGAAGCCCCTGAACAGCGCCAGATAATGCGGGTGCTCGTGAACCTGCCATTCCGGATGCCACTGTACGCCGAGGGCGAAGCTGCGTGCCTGCTCGACGGAAAATGCCTCGATCAGCCCGTCCGGTGCCAGGGCTTCGATGCGCAGGCCACCGCCGAGTCGCTCGACACCCTGACCGTGCACGGAATTGACTTGGATCTGCGCCGGCAAGCCGAGTCGCTCGAGCAGGCCGCCGGGCTGCACATGCAGCGCATGGCTGAGGCCGTATTGCACGTCCAGCGGATCATCGGGGCGCTCGCGGTGGTCTTGGTAAGGCCCGGCTTCGTGAACCTTCTGATGCAGGCTGCCACCAAAGGCCACGTTCATTTCCTGGAAGCCACGACAGATACCGAACACCGGAATGCCGGCCTCGACTGCGGCACGGATCAGCGGCAGGGTCAGGCGATCGCGCAACGGATCGTGATGGGTGCCGGCGTCGCTCGCCGGCCCGCCATAATGATGGGGTTCGACGTTCGACGGCGAGCCGGTGAACAACAGGCCGTCGAAGCTTTCCAGCAGCGTCGCCGGGTCGATCAGCTCATCCAGCGCCGGAATCACCAGCGGCACGCCGGCGATCGCTGCAGCACGCAGGTACTTGTCACCGGCGATGTGAAAGCTGTGGTGGCCGATCTGCCTGGTACAGGCGGAAACGCCGATCAGAGGCTTGCGCGACATGGGATACTCGTCGTTCGGATAAGGCATACCGGAGAGTAGTCTTGTTCATTTTTATAGACAATAGCCCGAGCATTAGCTCGGCGAGCTATAACTTCAGCGCGCTGTAGATGCCCCAAAAAAGGCCTGTTGTGGGCATTCATGGGGCGCTGGCGGGCTACTCTTGACAGTGAACCGGCTTTTCGATTGACTCCAAGACAAGCATCTGATGATTGAAATTTTTAACAATTAAGGTAATTCATCATGGCCCCGCCGCGTGCCGTTCAGCTCAACGAAGCTAACGCATTTCTCAAGGAACATCCGGAGGTTCAGTACGTCGATCTGCTGATCACCGACATGAATGGAGTCGTGCGCGGCAAGCGCATCGAGCGCGCCAGCCTGCACAAGGTGTACGAAAAAGGCATCAACCTCCCCGCTTCGCTGTTCGCCCTCGACATCAACGGCATCACCGTTGAAAGCAGCGGGCTGGGCATGGACATCGGCGACTCCGACCGCACCTGCTTCCCGATCCCCAACACGCTGTGCAAGGAGCCCTGGCAGAAGCGGCCCACCGCTCAGCTGCTGATGACCATGCACGAGCGTGACGGCGATCCGTTCTTCGCCGACCCCCGCGAAGTGCTGCGCCAGGTGGTGAGCAAGTTCGACGAACTCGGCCTGACCATTTGCGCCGCCTTCGAGCTCGAGTTCTATCTGATCGATCAGGAGAACATCAACGGCCGCCCGCAGCCGCCTCGCTCGCCGATTTCCGGCAAACGCCCGCACTCGACCCAGGTCTACCTGATCGATGATCTCGACGAGTACGTCGACTGCCTGCAGGACATTCTCGAGGGGGCCAAGGAGCAAGGTATTCCAGCCGACGCCATCGTCAAGGAAAGCGCCCCGGCGCAGTTTGAAGTCAACCTCCACCACGTCGCCGACCCGATCAAGGCCTGCGACTACGCGGTGTTGCTCAAGCGGCTGATCAAGAACATCGCCTACGACCACGAGATGGACACAACGTTCATGGCCAAACCCTATCCGGGCCAGGCCGGTAATGGGTTGCACGTGCACATCTCGCTGCTCGACAAGAATGGCAACAATATATTCGCCACCGAGAATCCGCTGGAAAGCGCGCCATTGCGCCACGCCATCGGTGGTCTGCAGGAAACCATGGCGGCCTCGATGGCCTTCCTCTGTCCGAACGTGAACTCCTATCGTCGCTTCGGTGCGCAGTTCTACGTGCCGAATGCGCCGTGCTGGGGCATGGACAACCGCACCGTGGCGCTGCGTGTGCCGACCGACAGCCCTGACGCCGTGCGTGTCGAGCATCGCGTTGCCGGCGCCGACGCCAACCCCTATCTGATGCTGGCGAGCATTCTTGCCGGGGTGCATCACGGCCTGACCAACAAGATCGAGCCGGACGCGCCCATCGAGGGCAACTCCTACGAGCAGGTCGAGCAGAGCCTGCCGACCAACCTGCGCGACGCGCTGCGCGAGCTGGACGACAGCGAGATCATGGCGCGCTACATCAGCCCGGATTACATCGACATCTTCGTCGCCTGCAAGGAGAGCGAACTGGCCGAGTTCGAGCACTCGATCTCGGACCTGGAATACAACTGGTATCTGCACACCGTCTAGCGCCAAGCATCCGGCACGGCGGTTTGCATCCGCCGCCGTGCTGGCTTCAAATAGGCCGATGACCAAGCCCAGCCCCGCGACGCCCAGTCGCCGCCCGCGCGCCAGCAGCCAGACGCGCATTCGCCAGATTCTCGCCAGCGCCCGCGAACTGCTCGCCGAGCAGGGCGCCACGACGTTATCCGTATATGCCGTGGCCGAGCGCGCCGGCATTCCGCCTTCTTCCGTCTATCACTTCTTCTCCGGTGTGCCGGCGCTGCTCGCAGCACTGACGGCGGACGTCCACGCGACCTTCAGGGCCAGCCTCGAACAGCCCATCGATCATCAAAGCCTGACCAGCTGGCGCGACCTCTCACGACTGATCGAGCAGCGCATGCTGGCGATATACGAGCAGGACAGCGCCGCCCGCCAGCTGATCCTGGTGCAGCACGGCCTCGGCGAAGTCACCCAGACCGACCAGCGTCTGGACCTGGAACTCGGTCAGGCGATGCAGACGGTGTTCGAACGCCACTTCGCCCTGCCGCCGCTGCCGCAGGACATCGATGTCTTTGCGTTAGCCGTGGAACTCGGCGACCGCGTCTATGCTCGATCCATACAGCTGTACGGCAGCCTGACGCCGCGGATGGCCGAGGAAGGCATGCGGGTGTTCGACGCCTACCTCGGGCTGTATCTGCCGCCTTACCTGCCGAAGCGGGAGCAAGTCGAAAGCTGATCGATAAATATCGACAAATGGTCGTTATTCATCGGCGTGAAGATCATGTATGCCCTATCAATCCGGATAACTATCGAATAAATTTGCGCCTTCGATAGCCGCCGTCCCTTCAACCGCAGCCGCGAGGTTTCCATGTCCCGAGTCGTTACCGTTGCCGCCACCCAGATGGCCTGTTCCTGGGATCGCCAGGCCAACATCGCCAATGCCGACAAGCTGGTACGCGAGGCCGCCGCCAAGGGCGCGCAGATCATCCTTATTCAGGAGCTGTTCGAGACACCCTACTTCTGCCAGAAGCCGAATGCCGAGTACCTGCAACTGGCCACGCCGGTCGAGGAAAATCCGGCCATCCAGCATTTCCAGAAGGTTGCTGCCGAGCTGCAGGTGGTGCTGCCGATCAGCTTCTTCGAGCTCGCCGGCCGTGCGCGCTTCAATTCCATCGCCATCATCGATGCAGACGGCAAGCTGCTCGGCGTCTACCGCAAGAGCCACATCCCGGACGGCCCCGGCTACCACGAGAAGTACTACTTCAACCCGGGCGATACCGGCTTCAAGGTGTGGAATACCCGCTACGCGAAGATCGGCGTGGCCATCTGCTGGGACCAATGGTTCCCCGAGACCGCCCGCAGCATGGCGCTGATGGGCGCCGAACTGCTGTTCTACCCGACCGCCATCGGCAGCGAGCCGCATGACCCGAACATCACCTCGCGCGACCACTGGCAGCGCGTGCAGCAAGGCCATGCCGGCGCCAACCTGATGCCGCTGATCGCCAGCAATCGCATCGGCCGCGAAGAGCAGGATGGCTACGACATCACCTTCTACGGCTCGTCGTTCATCGCCGACCAGTTCGGCGCCAAGGTCGAGGAAATGGACGAAACCAGCGAAGGCGTGCTGGTGCATCAGTTCGATCTCGATCAGCTCGAGCATATCCGCAGCGCCTGGGGCGTGTTCCGCGATCGCCGGCCGAACCTCTACGGCTCGATCCGGACCCTGGACGGCTCGCAGCCGTCCGAATGAGCTCCCGCTGACGCAAACGGCGGGAGGGGCCTGTGCCCTTCCCGCCTCATGAGAGATACGCTATGACCACCCTGACTACCACCCCGCGTACCGATGGCTACTTCATGCCCGCTGAATGGGCACCGCACAGCCAGACCTGGATGGTCTGGCCACAGCGCCCGGACAACTGGCGAGACAACGGCAGTCCCGCGCAGGCGGCTTTCACTGCGGTCGCCAAGGCCATCGCCCGCTTCGAACCGGTCACCGTCTGCGCCAGCGCCGAGGAGTACCTCGCCGCCCGCGCGGCACTGAATGACCCACGCATCCGCGTGGTGGAAATCAGCACGGACGATGCCTGGGTGCGCGACACCGGGCCGACCTTCATTGTCGACGACAACGGTGGGCTGCGCGGCGTGGACTGGACGTTCAACGCCTGGGGCGGTGAAGACGGTGGTCTTTATGCCGACTGGCAGCGCGACGACGAAGTGGCGCGCAAGATCCTCGAGATCGAGTACTGCGACCGCTACCGCACCGAGGGCTTCGTGCTCGAGGGCGGCTCGATTCATGTCGACGGCCAAGGCACGCTGATCACCACCGAGGAATGCCTGCTCAATCGCAACCGCAACCCGCAGCTGACCCGCGAGCAGATCGAGGCGGTGCTACGCGAGCACCTGGCGGTCGACAGCATCATCTGGCTGCCCCACGGCCTGTTCAATGATGAAACCGACGGCCACGTCGACAACTTCTGCTGCTTCGTGCGCCCCGGTGAAGTGCTGCTGGCCTGGACCGACGATGCGAACGACCCCAACTTCGAGCGCTGCCAGGCGGCCATGGCTGTGCTGCAGAACGCCCGCGATGCCAAGGGCCGCGCGCTGACAGTGCATAAGATGCCAATCCCCGGCCCGCTGCACGCAACCGCCGAGGAATGCGCCGGCGTCGTCGCGCTGGATGGCAGCCAGCCGCGCGATCCATCGGTTCGCCTGGCCGGCAGCTACGTGAATTTCCTTATCGTCAACGGCGGCATCATCGCGCCGGCCTTCGGTGACCCGCTGGATGCCGAAGCCGAACGCATCCTGGCGCAGGTGTTTCCGGAGCATCAGGTGGTGATGGCGCCGGGTCGCGAGATTCTCCTTGGCGGCGGCAATATCCATTGCATCACCCAGCAGCAGCCGGCACCGCTGTTACGCTGACGCGGTTGCCTTCAGCCTGCCCTGGCAGGTACGAGGAGATTCGATGGAGTTTCTGGTGAACCTGGATGTCGACGATCTGGAGCGGGCCGTCGATTTCTACCAGTCGGTGTTCGACCTTCGTGAAGGCCGCCGCCTCGGCAGCTTTGCGGTGGAGATGCTCGGCGGTCCGACACCGATCTATCTGTTGCTCAAGGGCGCGGGCAGCGCCGCAACCCCGGGAAGAACCCAGCAGCGCAGTTATGAGCGCCACTGGACGCCGATCCATCTGGATTTCGTCGTGACCGATATCGAAGCCGCCGCGGCCAGGGCCATCGCCCATGGCGCACGCCTGGAACAACCGATTACCGCTCAGGTCGGGCACAAGCAGGCGCTGATGGCCGATCCGTTCGGCCATGGTTTCTGCCTGTTGCAGTTCACCGGCGGAGGTTACGACGAGCTGGCCAATTGACCGGCATCCCCGGCAGGGTCTCAGCCGACGATCACCTGGTTCTTGCCCAGGCGCTTGGCGGTATACATCGCCGCGTCGGCACGGGCGAATACCGTGCTCAGCTCGGCGTCGTTGGCCCTGAGGTAGGTCAGACCGAGACTGGCGGTAACGCGGAAACGCTCGCCATTTTCGGCGGTGAACACCACGCGTTCGATTTCGCGCTGCAGGCGCTCGGCGATCTGCTCGGCCAGATCCGGCTGGCAGCCCGGCAGCACGGCGGCGAATTCCTCGCCACCGATGCGGCCGAACAGGTCGCTCTGGCGCAGCACCGATGCGCCACAGCGGGCGACCTTCTGCAGCACCTGATCGCCCATCTGGTGGCCGTGGGTGTCGTTGATACGCTTGAAGTCATCGATATCCAGCAGCAGGAACGCCAACGAAGAAGCGAACTGCCGCGCCCGTTCGAACTCGATGCGGGCGCATTCGAAGAAGTGCCGGCGGTTGCTGCTCTGGGTTAGCACATCGGTGGTCGCCAGACGCTGCAGTTCGCCCTCGAGCTGCTTCTTCTCGGTGATGTCCTCGGCGATGCCGACGATGATCGGGCCCTGGCCGCGATCGGCGCCGCGGCCGATGAAGCACTTGTCGCTTAACCAGCGCAGCTGCCCGTCACCACGGATGATGCGGTACTCGCGGGTTTCCACGGCACCCTCGTCGAGCACGGCGAGCATGCTCTTCTGCGCGAACTCGACGTCATCCGGATAGATCGCGTTGCGCCACTCGCCGTAATCGGCCAGCAGCAGGGCCGGCGAGCGGCCGAAGATACGTTCGTAAGCCGGGCTGACGTAGATCATGCGCTGCGCCTGCCAGTCGAATGCCCAGAGAACGGCATTGACGCCACCCAGCAGGGTGCTGAAAAGCTGCTCACGCTCGCCCAGACGGGCCGCTTCGGCCCGTGCGTGGATCAGCGCCAGCAACGTCTGCGCGTCGCCGCCCGGTGGCATCCTCATTCCCGAATCACTCTGATTGCTCGCCAGCCGCATAGCCATTCTTCCTGAAACGACCGCCGCGCATGGCGGCGGTACTGCATAGTTTAGAGTGCAGTTCAGAAAGTCGGCGCGGCGCAAAGTTCCGGGGCCGCAGACGCCTGCCGCTCGAGCCGATCGAAGGTCAGGCCGGGGCGACGGATGGGCGCAGCGAGTAGGTCCGCAGGTGCTCGGCGAACTCGCGCAGCGACTGAATACCGCTGGCCTCGGCCTCGTGCACCCACTGCTTGATGGCGGCAAGCATGTCGTGGCCGTTCGAGCTGGTCCGGGTCCAGATCTGCTGCAGCGCCAGACGCTTCTCGTAGATCACCTTGAGTGCCTGGCTCTGCGCCAGCATGTCGTCGATATGCGCCTGCTGTTCCTGCTGCAACAGGCTCGGCTCACGGGCCAGCAGGCGCTTGGCACGACGCAGCTGGTGACGCACTGAGGCGTCGGCGCGGCCCAGTTCCTGGCGCACCAGCGGCACGATGACCAGCTTGCGGTACTGCGCCATGATCTGGAAACGGTTGTTGAGGATCGCCATGGCGCTGTCCATGTCCAGCTGCTGCTTGCCTTCGATGCGATGGGCAATCGGCGCGGTGCGGTTGACCTTGGCCAGCCCGAGCAGGCTGAACAGGCGTATCCAGGCCCAGCCCATGTCGAACTCCCATTTGCGCACCGAGAGCTTGGCCGAGTTCGGGTAGGTGTGATGGTTGTTGTGCAGCTCTTCGCCACCGATGAGGATGCCCCAGGGCACCAGGTTGGTCGCCGCATCGCGGCATTCGAAGTTGCGATAGCCGACCGCATGGCCGAGGCCGTTGACCACGCCGGCGGCCCAGAACGGAATCCAGATCATCTGCACCGCCCAGACGGTCAGGCCGAGGACACCAAACAGGGCCAGGTCGATCAGCAGCATGAACACGATGCCGGCATTCGGGAAACGCGAATAGAGGTTGCGCTCGATCCAGTCATCCGGGCAGTTCTTGCCATAGATACGCAGGGTTTCTTCGTTCTTCGCCTCTTCCATGTACAGCTCGGCGCCCTTGCGCACGACCGTCGAAAGGCCCTTGTGCACCGGGCTGTGCGGATCGTCAGGCGTTTCGCATTTGGCGTGGTGCTTGCGGTGGATGGCGGTCCACTCGCGGGTGTTCATCGCCGTGGTCAGCCACAGCCAGAAACGAAAGAAATGCTTGAGCGCCGGGTGCAGTTCTAGCGAGCGGTGCGCCGAATAGCGGTGCAGGTAGACCGTAACGCTGACGATGGTGACGTGAGTCAGCAGCAGCGTGGTCGCGATGAGTTGCCAGACCGAAAGGTCGAGTAAACCGGTGTGCCACATAGTAACGGGGTGCCTCTTGGATTAGCCGCACCGACGACCTCCGCCGCTGCTGAACTGTCTGCAGCCTATCACTCCCCCGGGATAGGACGAACACGACGGTCGACCGACCGTCGCAATTCTGGTGATTTTTTGACCAGCCTCGGCTGCAATCAATCACCCGCGGCAAACTGCGGGTGCCGGCCGCGCCGGCAATGCTCGCTACCGGCCAGTACTGGCATAGAGCTATCATTGCTCCTTTTCCCTCAGGATGGTGCGGCACATGCATAGGTCAAACGCCCGCGACAGCGCAGAGCATGCTTATCGCTGCGTACGTGCGATGCAGGCTGACCATCCTCAGCGGCGGTCGGCACGTCGATGAACAACGTCGGCACCACACCGCACTGGACCTTCGCGCTTGGCAGCCTGCTGCTCGTGCTGCTGTTCGGCAGCCTGGCGTTCAACGATTACCGCGCCCGCGATGCCGCCTGGCAGCTGGAGATCGAGACCCATGGCGAGCTGCAGAGCCTGGCCCTACGCAGTGCGCAGTCCAATCAGCAACGCCAGGCCGACATGGTCGCCAGCGCGCTGGCCGGCAATGTGGAAGTCCAGCGCCAGATGCGGCGTATCGACAGCGCGCTGCGCGCCGGCGCGACGCTGGACGACGCGCGCATCGAACTGGCCCGCCAGCGCCTGCAAGCAGCCCTGACGCCCGCCTGGTCGTCGATGCAACGCTACCAGGGTATGCAGCTGCAGCTGTTCTGGGGCGATAGCGGACTCACCCTGCTGCGCATGCAGCAGCCTGAACGGTTCGGCGACGCGCAGGCGGCCCGCCGGCCGATGCTGCAACAGGCGCTGCGCGACGGCGTCATGCAGACCGGGGTGGAGGTCGACCTCCGCGGCGCCAGCAGCCGGGCAATCGTCCCGCTGTATGCCGAGGATGAGCGCGCCGGCGAGCCTATCGGCGCGCTGGAAGTGGGTTACAACGTTCTGCCGGACCTGGCCGAGCTGAGCGATCAGCTCGCCGCCGGACTGGCGCTGGTGGTCAACCGCGCCGCCTTGCAGGCAGCCGGACTGGACGCGCCCAGCGGCGTTCAACTGCACTCCGGTAGCGACTGGCGGCTCACTGGCCACTCGGCAACGCAGATCCTGCACTGGGCGCAGGCCGGGATGCTGCCGGAACCGGAGAGCGGCATGGTGCTGCGCCTGCTGAGCGCTGATGGGCGCATCTACATGCTCAACCAGATTCCGCTACCGACCGATAACCAGGCCCGACCTACTCCTGCGCCGCTGGCAGTGGCGCTGGTCTGGCGTGACATCAGCAGCATGCAAGCCGAGCACCAGCGCGCCGAGCGCCGGCTGTTGGTCAAATGGAGCCTGGCCTGGTTCATCGCCGAAGCCCTGCTGCTGACATTGGCGTTCCTGCTGCTAAGGCGCCTCAGCGTGCAACGGCAGCATCGGTTCGCCCAGCAGCAACAGAGCCGCCGCCAGCAACGCCTGTACGACCGTGCCCAGAAGATCGCCAGCCTGCTGCCGGGAATGGTGTTTCAGCTCAAGCGCTTCGCCAACGGCCGTTACGCGTTCATCTATGTCAGCGAGGGTGCTCGCGAACTCTATGGCACCGATCCGCAGCGTCTGCTGGACGATGCCGCCCAGGCGCTATGCCGTGTGCACCCGCAGGACCTGTCCCGCTTGAAGCTTGCGTTGCTGCGCCTGGCCGCGCGTCCGGGTACTGGCGCGGTGCAGTTCCGCATCTACCATCCGCAACGAGGTCTGCTCTGGGCCGAAGGCCGCGCCACCGCCGAGCGGCTGCCTGACGGTTCGGTGCTGTGGCACGGCTTCGTCACCGAAATCACCGAACTGATGGAAACCACCCGCGCGCTGCAGAAAAGCGAGAGTCGCTTTCGCGCCATGGTCGGCAACCTGCCCGGAGTGGTCTACCGCTGCCGCAACGATGGCGAACGCAACATGAGCTATCTGAGCAATGGCATCGAGCGACTGACCGGCTATCCGGCCAGCGACTTCGTCGGCGATCCGGTACGCAGCTATGCCAGCCTGATCCATCCAGACGACCTGGCCTTGGCGCGCCAGCATCCCGAGCAGGACAGCTTCGAAGGCATCTACCGGCTTATCAACGCCGAAGGTCGAACCGTCTTCGTGCGGGAAAGAGCCCGCGTGTTGCATGAGCGTGACGACCCGATCGGCTGGTGCGACGGTTTCATCTGGGACGTCACCGACCAGGCCCTGGCCAAGGCCGAGATGCTGGAGCGCGAGCGCTACCTGAGCATGCTGCTCGACAACGTGATCGACGCGATCATCATCATCGATGCCCGCGGCATCATCGAAACCTTCAACCACGCCGCCGAGCAAATGTTCGGCTACAGCAGCGCGGAGGTTCTGGGCCAGAACCTGTCGATGCTGATGCCCGAGCCGGACCGCTCCGCCCACGACGGCTATCTCGATCACTACACGCAGCGCGGCACCTCGCGCGCGCTGGAGCAGAACCGCGAACTCACCGCGCTGCGGCGCAACGGTGACACCTTCACCATCGAGCTGCGCGTGTCGCAGATCAGCCACCACGGCGAGCGCAAGTTCATCGGGCTGGTGCGCGACATCACCGAACGCAAGCGCATCGAGCGGATGAAGAGCGAGCTGGTGTCCATCGTCAGCCACGAACTGCGCACCCCGCTGACCTCGATCTCCGGTGCACTCGGGTTGATCGTCGGCGGCGCGCTGGGCGAGCCGTCGCCGAGCATGCGCCAGATGCTCGACATCGCCCACCAGAACAGCCTGCGCCTTGGCCGCCTGGTCGACGATCTGCTCGACATGGACAAGCTGGTCGCGGGGAAGATGGCGCTCGCCTTGCGCGCGCACTCGCTGCAGGTACAGCTGCAACTGGCAGTCGGTGCCAATCAGGGCTACGCCGCGCAGCACCGCGTGCAGCTCGAACTGCTGCCGACACCCTCGCTGCAGCTGATGGCAGACGACGACCGGTTGCAGCAGGTACTGGCTAATCTCATCTCCAATGCGGTCAAATTCTCGCCGCAGGATGGCACCGTCCGGCTGGGTGGTGAGCGCCGCGGCGACTGGGTTCGCATCTGGGTGCGCGACCAGGGCCCGGGCATCGCGCCGGAGTTTCGCGCGCGGATTTTCCAGAAGTTCTCCCAAGCCGACTCTTCCGACACGCGCCAGAAGGGCGGCACCGGGCTGGGCCTGGCCATCAGCAAGGAGCTGATCGAACACATGCACGGCCGGATCGGCTTCGATTCCGAACCCGGCCATGGCGCCTGTTTCTGGTGCGAGCTGCCGCTCGTGCCGGCCGCGGCCGAACTATCCTGATGCTTCCGTTGATGCGGACGCCCATGCAAACCGACCCACGGAGGCACAATGGCCGAGCTCCGGCGCATCCTGCACGTTGAAGACGACCCCTCCATCCAGGCGGTGACCAAGCTGGCCCTGGAGGCCATTGGCGGCTACCAGGTGCTGTCCTGCTCCTCGGGCGCCCAGGCGCTGGAAGAGGTCGAAGCCTTCGCTCCGGAATTCATCCTGCTCGACGTGATGATGCCCGGCATGGATGGACCGCAGACGCTGCTCAACCTGCGCGAGCGCATCGACCTGGAGCGGATTCCGGTAACATTCATGACGGCCAAGGTGCAGCCCGGCGAGATCGAACACCTGCGCAAGCTGGGCGCCCGCGATGTGATCATCAAACCATTCGACCCGATGCAGCTGGCCGAGCAGATTCGCAGCATCTGGCTGGCTGACCGATACTAGCCGGATGCAGCCGACGTCCAGCCGCGACTCGTGAGCCGGCCGGACGACATTCACCGAAGATACAAGGCATCGACGATGGAGTTACCGCAAGCAAACCCGGCGTCGACGCTACCCATGACGCCGGTGCGCGAGCTTTCACGCCTGGCGGCATTGCTGCGCTATGAAATCCTCGACACGCCCGAGGAGAGCGCCTTCGATGATTTCACCGAGCTCGCTGCACGCCTGTGCGAGACGCCCATCGCGCTGATCTCCCTGGTCGACGACCGTCGCCAGTGGTTCAAGAGCCGCGTTGGCCTGGAGGTCAGCGAAACCCCGCGGGAAATCTCCTTCTGCACCTACACCATCCTCGGCGAGGAAATCTTCGAAGTCCCCGATGCGCTGCAGGATCCGCGGTTTTGCCATAACCCGCTGGTGGTCGGCGATCCACATATCCGCTTCTACGCCGGCACCCCGCTGACGTCGCCGGATGGCTATAACCTCGGCACGCTGTGCGTGATCGACCGGGAACCGCGCCGGCTGAGTGCCGAGCAGCGCGACACGCTCGAACGCCTCGGCCGCCAGGTGATCCGCCTGTTCGAGCAGCATCTGCTGGCGCACCGTTATGCCGAGCAGGCGGCGCTGCAACAGGCCATGCTCGACAGCGCCTCCAGCGCGGTGCTGGTGACCCGCCCAGATGGTGTGGTGACCAGCGTCAACCCGACTGCCGAGCGCATGCTGGGCCACAGCGAACAGGAGCTGGTTGGCCATCAGCTGACCTCGGCGCTGTTCCGCCGGGAAGCGCTGCAGCGGCGTGCCACCCTGCTGGCCAATGAGCTGCAGACACCGATCGAGCCCGACTTCGCGGTGCTGACCGCGCCGCTGCATCGCGGCCGCCGGGAAATGTCGGAGTGGCGCCTGCGCCATCGCAGCGGTGCCGATGTGCCTGTGCTGGTCGGGGTCACCGCGATCCACGATGAGCAGGAAGAGCTGCGCGGCTATCTGGTCAACGCCTACGACCTGGCCTATCAGGAACAGCTGCAGCTGCGCTTGCAGCAGATCGCCGCCCAGGTGCCGGGCATGCTGTTCCAGTTCCACTGGCGGCCCGATGGCGCGTCCTGCTTTCCCTATGTCAGCGAAGGTGTCGAACAGATCTACGGACTGAGCCCCGGCCAGCTCGCCGGCAGCTTCGCGCCGATCATTGCGCGGGTCTATGCCCTCGACCGCAGCGCCCTGCTCGGCAGCATCCGCGAGGCAGCCGCCGAACTGGCGCCCTGGCACATCGAGCATCGTGTCGAGCATCCGCGCAAAGGGCTGATCTGGGTCGAAGCCCGTGCCACCCCGCTGCAGCAGGTCGACGGCTCGGTGCTCTGGCATGGCTTCGTCACCGACATCACCGTGCGCAAGGCCGAGCAGCTGGAGCTGGAGCGTCAGCAGGAAATGAACCGGCGCCTGCTTGAGGCACTCAGCGAAGCGGTCATTGCCTGCGATGCCGACGGCTGTCTGACCCTGTTCAATGAGAAAGCCAAGCAGTGGCACGGTACCGATGTCGCCCCGGTGCCGCCCGACGAATGGCCGACCCGCTATCAGCTCTACCACCCGGACGGCGTCACGCCGCTGCGCCCGGAGGAAATACCACTGCTGCGGGCACTGCATGGCGAGCACGTCTGCGATCACGAAATGGTGCTGCTCGGCCAGGGTGAGCCGCGTCATGTGCTGTCCAATGCCGACCCGCTGTACACCTCCGATGGCCAGCCGATGGGCGCGGTGGCGGTGCTGCACGACATCACCGAACGCAAGCGCATCGAGCGGCTGCAGCGCGAGTTCATCTCCACCGTCAGCCACGAGCTGCGCACCCCGCTGACCTCGATCACCGGCGCCCTCGGCCTGATCTGCTCGAACGTCATGGGCGAAGTGCCCGAAGCGATGCACGAGCTGCTCGACATCGCCCAGCAGAACAGCCAGCGCCTGAATGCGCTGATCGACGACCTGCTGGACATGGACAAGCTGCACGCCGGGAAGATGCGCTTCGCCCTGCTCCGCCAGCCGCTGCAACCGCAGCTGGAACTGGCCCTGCGCAGCAACCGCAACTACGCCGAACAGCATGGCGTGGTGCTGCAGCTGGGCGCCTGCCCGGCCGTAACGGTAGAGATCGACGCCATGCGCCTGCAGCAGGTGCTGAGCAACCTGCTGTCCAACGCGGCAAAATTTTCCCCGGCCGGGGAGCAGGTCGAGCTCTCGGCGACCCTCAGTGACGGGCGGGTACGCATCAGCGTCCGAGACCGCGGACCGGGGATTTCCGCCGATTTCCGTGAGCGGGTATTCCAGAAGTTTGCCCAAGCCGACTCGTCCGACAGCCGTCAGCAAGGCGGCACGGGACTTGGCCTGGCGATCAGCAAGGAGCTGATCGAACGCATGGGCGGGCAGATCGGTTTCGAATCCGAGCCCGGCCATGGCGCCTGCTTCTGGTTCGAGTTGCCCAGTGAAGGGCTGGCCAAGGAGAGTCCATAGATGAAACAGCTCAAACGCATTCTGCATGTCGAGGACGTGCCCTCGATCCAGGTCGTGACCCGCATTGCCCTGGAAAAGATCGGTGGCTTCGAAGTCCTCAGCTGTCCGTCGGGACAGGCTGCGCTGGAGCAGGTGCAGGCCTTCGCCCCGGACCTGATTCTGCTCGACGTGATGCTGCCGCAGATGGACGGCATCGAGCTCGTCCGCCAGCTCGGTCAACTGATCGACCTGCAGCAGATACCCGTGGTGTTTCTCACCGGGCACCTGCAGCCCGAGCGGCTGCATGAACTGCGTCAGCTCGGCGTGCGCCAGGTACTCAGCAAACCCTTCGACCCGCTACAGCTCGCTGCCCAGCTGCAGCAGGTCTGGGAGGCCGAACATGGATGAGCAGGTACGGTTTGCGCTGCAGGAACAGCTGGCCCAGCTCGAACAGCAGTTCGGCGAACGCCTGCAGGGCGATCTGGCAGACCTCGGCACGCTGGCCACAGAACTGCAGCACAACCGCGCACCCGGCAACCGCCGCCAGCTGATGCTCGGCATTCGCGAGCGCCTGCATCGGCTTGCCGGAGCCGCCGGCACCTTCGGCTTCGCCAAGCTTGGCGAACGCGCCAGACAGCTCGAACAGCGCGCCGATCGCTGGCTGGATTCGGCGAAACCCGGCAGCCGTGCGGTGGAGTCGTTCTCCCGTGCGCTGCAACAGCTGGCCAGCCAGACGCCCGGCCAGGAACGCGCGGCGGCGGAGTTGCCCGACCACCATGACGAGCCAGCCCCCGGCTGCCGCATCTATCTGCTGGAAGCCGATCCGGTCGCCGGTTGCAGCATGGCACTGACGCTGCGCAACTTCGGCTACCTGGTCAGCCAGTGGCAGGATTTCGCCGCCTTGCAGCAGGCTGTGGCAACCGAGCCGCCCGACGCGTTGATCGTCAGCGTGCAGCACGATAGCGAGCTCGAATCCGTCGCCTCGCTGCAGCAGGGCCTGGACCATCCGCTGCCACTGCTGGTGATCCACGAGCGTATCGATTTCACCAGCCAGCTGGCCGCCGTACGCGCCGGCGCCCAGGGGTTCTTCAGCCGCCCACTGGACATCACCCAGCTGGAGAACAGCCTGGAACGCTGCCTCGATCGCCAGCAGGGCGAGCCGTTCCGTGTGCTGATCGTCGATGACGATGCCGAGCTGGCGGCACGCTACAGCCTGGTGCTGCGCAATTCCCAGATGCAGGTGCAGACCCTTACCGAGCCGACTCAGGTGCTGGAGACCATGCGCAGCTTCAATCCCGAGGTGCTGCTGCTGGACGTCAACATGCCTGGCTGTTCCGGCCCGGAGCTGGCGCAGATGATCCGACTGCACGACGAGTGGCTGCGGGTGACCATCATCTACCTCTCGGCCGAAACGGATATCCAGCGGCAGATGGCGGCACTGCTCAAGGCCGGCGATGACTTCATCACCAAGCCGATCAGCGATACGGCATTGGTCGCGTCGGTATATTCCCATGCGCAACGCGCGCGCTCGCTGAGCACGGCGCTGGCGCGCGACAGCCTGACCGGGCTGCTCAAGCACGCCGACATCAAGGAGCAGCTGGCGCTGGAAGTGCAACGCGCGACGCGCAGCGGCAAGCCGGCCAGCGTGGTGATGCTCGACCTCGACCACTTCAAGCACGTCAACGATACCTACGGCCACGCCGCCGGCGACAACGTGCTCCGCGCCCTGGCCAACCTGCTGCGTCAGCGCCTGCGCCGCATCGACAGCCTCGGCCGCTATGGCGGCGAAGAGTTCGTCGCAGTGCTGCCAGAATGCACGGCGCTGCAGGCCCGGCGCATTTTCGACGAAATTCGCGTGCGCTTCGCCGCCTTGAGCTTCTACGGCGGCGACAGCAAAGAGTTCTACGTGACCTTCAGCGCCGGCATCTGCCAGACCGATGGACGCACCGCTTCCGGAGTACTCCTGGAACGCGCCGATCAGGCTCTCTACGTGGCCAAGCACAAGGGCCGCAATCAGGTACAGGTCGCCGAGCACTAAACCGCGCCCTGTATTGCGAACCGTTCCCAGTTCGTCAGGTCTGACTATATTGCGCCTATTCCGGCGAGCCGCACCGATGCGCAGCGGCCGGGATAACAAGCAGTATTTCCCGGCGAAAGGAGTTCGGTTTGCCCGCAAGACTCGCGATCGGTTGGCATTCAATCGCATTCCTGGCTGCATTCGTGCTGCTCGCCGCCCTTGGCTGGCAGGGCGCGCGAACCCAGGAAGCGCTGCTGCAGACCAATCGGTCGGTCAGCCACAGCCTGGAAGTCATCACCTCGGTCCAGGCCATCCTCACGTCCCTGCAGGACATCGAAACCGGCTCGCGCGGCTTCATTCTGACCGGCGATGCCAGCTACCTCGAACCCTACGAGCGCGGCCTGAAGCAGCTGGAAGGCTATAGGCGCAGCCTGGAACAGCTGGTCGAGGGCCGCAGCTACCCCGATGTGCGCTGGTTCCGCACGCTGGATGCGACCATTGCTGAACGCCTGCAGGTGGCAGCTGGCAATGTCCAGGCACGCCGCGATGCCGGGCTGCAGGCAGCGGCCGATCATTTGCGCGACGCTGGCGGCAACCTGCTGATGGACAGACTGCGGGCACTGCTCAACGCGGTGGAACAACAGGAGCGGCGGCAGCTGGCGGCAGCCAGCAGTGCGGTGACACAGACCACCGAGCGCGCCCAGCGTCTGGTCCTGATCGGCAGCCTGGTGGTGGTCGCGCTGTTTCTCATCGCCTTCTGGGCGGTACACCGTAATCTGCGCATCCGCCAGCAACTGGCCGGCGCGGCGCAGGCAGGCGAGGCTCGGCTCGGCGCGCTGCTGCAGGCCATTCCGGACTACCTCTATGCGGTCGACCACCAACAGCAGGTATCCAGCCTGGCGGCGGGAACGGCGCGCCGTGCGCCCCCGCCCGCGGCCATCGAACCCCTGCTGCACGACCTGCTCCAGCAGCGCGAGGACAGCGGACTGCGGCAGACCACCTGGTGCGAGCTGCAGACCCGGCGCACCTTCGAGGTCCGTTTGATGCCCACCGGGCTGGGCGACCACCTGGCGATCGCTCGGGACATCAGCGAGCTGCAGCGCAGCCGCGACAGCCTGCACGACCAGCAGTTGTTCCTGCGCCGGGTGGTGGACACCGACGACAACCTCATCTTCGTCCGCGACGCCCAGGGCCGCTTCCTGCTCTGCAACACCGCACTCTCCGCCCTGCTCGACGTGCGCCCGCAGGATATCGAGCAGCGGCATCCCGACGAGGTGCCTTCCGCTCGCCTGTTGCGGCCGCTGCTGCTGGACGACGACGAACTGGCCGCGCTGGCAAGCGGCAGCGGGGAGCTGCGCACCACCGAGGTCGCCCTGACCGACGCCCTCGGCACCGAGCATTGGTTTCAGGTGATCAAGCGGCCGCTGCGCACCTCCGCGCGCACCTGCCACGTGGTCACCGTGGCGGTGGACGTCTCCCTGCGCCGCCGGATGGAGCAGATGAAGACCGAATTCATTTCCACTGTCAGCCACGAGCTGCGCACCCCGCTGACCGCCATTCGCGGCGCGCTCGGCATGCTGATCGGCGGTATCGCCGGGCAGGTCAGCGATGAGGCCCGTCCACTGCTGGGCATCGCCCACAAGAACAGCGAGCGGCTGGTGCGCCTGATCAACGACATCCTCGACATCGAGAAGCTGGAAGCGGGCCGCCTGACGTTCAACTTCGGCCGTCACGACGTTCGCCCGCTGGTGCAGCAGGCCCTGTCGGACATCACGCCATACGGGCAGGACTACGGTGTCAGCCTGGAGTTTCTCGATGCGCCCGAACTGACGTCGAGCGAGGCGACCCTCGACCCCGACCGCTTCGCCCAGGTGATGGCCAATCTGCTGTCCAACGCGATCAAGCATTCCCCCGCTGGCGGCTGCGTGACGGTCGACCTACGGCGCCGCGGCAAGTTGCTCGAGATCGGCGTGCAGGATCGCGGGCCCGGCATTCCGGAAGCCTTCCGCTCGCGCATCTTCGAGCGTTTCGCCCAGGCCGATTCGTCCGACGCCCGCCAACGCGGCGGTACCGGGCTGGGGCTGGCCATCACCCGATCGCTAGTCCAGCAGATGCACGGCAAGATCGGCTTCGACTGCCAGCCTGATCAGGGCACGCGCTTCTGGCTGCAACTGCCGCTGGAAGAACACCCCCAGCAGGTCCAGGCGCCGGCGCAACCGCTCATACACGGCTCGGCACCCCAGCAGACGCCCTTGATCCTTATTCTCGAACCCGACAGCCACGCCGCCGAGCAGCTGGCCGAGGCGCTGCACCAGCACGGCTATGCCACACTGATCGCCCATGCTGCCGCCGAAGCACGCGAACTGCTCGGCCAGCACCGTGTCCAGGCGCTGACACTCAGCCCGGCACTGGACGACGAGAACAGCGTGGCCTTCCTGCAGAGCCTGCGCAGCCAACAGCACTACCGCAGCCTGCCGGTGCTGATCGTCAGCCTGCAGCCGCAGCGCCGGGACGAGGATGACGGCCTACTGCGTGGCGGTGCGGTCGGCGTGATCGACTGGCTGCACAAGCCCATCGACCCGTCCCGGGTCATGGAAGTGATCCGCGCCTGCCTACAGATCGGCGGGTTGAAACCGCGCATCCTGCACGTGGAGGACGACGACGACCTGCGCGTACTGCTGGCCAAGCAGATCGCCTCCCTGGACGTCGAGCTGGCCGGAGCCGCCACCCTGCACGAGGCGCGTCAGCTGATCAGCGCGCAGCCGTTCGATCTCGCCATCATCGACCTGATGCTGCCCGACGGCGATGGCAGCGAGCTGTTCGACCAGCTGGCGCAGAGCATTCCGCCCCCACCGGTAATCATCTTTTCCGCACTCGACACCCCGATCCAGGACAACCGCCTGGCGCTGCGCCAGCTGGTGAAATCCCGCCACGACGGCGACGAGCTCGCCAAGTTGATCCAGCAACTGTTGCAGCACTGGCCACCGGGCCACACTCACTCTGACGAGGTTCATGCATGAGCGAATCCGCCAGCAAGCGCATCCTCATGGTGGAAGACGAAGAAGACATCGCCTTCCTCATCCGTTACATGCTCGAACGCCACGGCTTTGTCGTCGACCATGCCGCCGATGGCCGCCAGGCGCTCGATCACTTTGCCCAGGCCGCACCGCCGGACCTGACCCTGATGGACATCATGCTGCCCTATCACGACGGCCTGGAGCTGATCGAACGGCTACGAGCGCAGGCCGGCTGGGAAAGCGTGCCGGTGCTGATGCTGACCGCCAAGGCACGCGAGGTGGACATCGTTCGCGCGCTGGAACTGGGCGCGGACGACTACGTGACCAAACCCTTCCAGCCGGAGGAACTGCTGGCGCGCATTCGCCGCCTGCTGAGGGGGCGCCGATGAAGCGCGCGCTGCTGCTGCTCGCCCTGGCAATGCCCTGCACCACGGCTTTTGCGGATACCGCCACAGCCGAGGGACAGGTGCAGGCGCAACAACTGGACGCTGCCGAAGCGACCCTGCGCATGCACCTGGCGCAGCACCCAGGTGACGCCGATGCGCAGTTCCTGCTGGCCCGGGTGTTGAGCTGGCAGGGCCGGCCGCAGCAGGCCTTGCCAATCTACCAGCGCTTGCTGAGCCAGCAGCCAGACAATGCCGACTACCTGCTCGGCGAGGGCCAGGCGCTGCTCTGGGCCGGGCGACCGCAACGCGCGTTGGCGTCGCTGGAGCGGGCCGCCAGGATCGCGCCGGACTACGCCGAAGTGCAGCAGGTGATCCAGCAGGCACGCGCCGCGCTGACCGTGCCCACCACGGCGACGGCCCCGGTACCGGTGACGGCCGCCGCGACCAAGCGCCGTCACGAGCTGGAGATCTCGGCGCGTCAGGACTGGCTGGACAGCGGCTTCGACAACTGGCGCAGCCAGCGCCTGGACTACACCTCGACCCGGCCGGAAAGCCTTGGTTGGTACGGCGCGCTGCTGCGTGAGCAGCGCTTCGGCGAATGGGACGAAGGGGTCGAGGCCGGCGCGGTGATTCCTCTCGACGACAACTGGACGCTGCAGTCGGAGGTCGGCTATCAGCCTTCACCTTATTTCCTTCCCGAGTGGCATGCCGATCTGCGCCTGCAACGGCGCCTACCGGACGGCTACCTCGGCGCCGTCAGCGTCCGCCGCACCGAGTACGAGACCACCCGCGTCGACCGCCTCGCGCTGAGCGCCGAGCGTTACTGGAACGCCTGGCGCGCCGGCTACACCCTGAACGTGACCGATGTGGCCAACGCCGGCACGCCAATCGGCCACGACCTCGCGCTGGACTACTACTACCGGGGCCTGAGCTACGCCGGCCTGCGCCTGACCGTGGGCGAGGAAGAGGCGGTGGAAGAGCAGCAGCTGATCACCAGCGACGTGCGTGCCATCAGCCTGCAGGGTCGCCACTGGTTCGACAACCGCTGGGCGCTGAGCTGGGAAATCGGCCATCACCAGCAGGGCAGCTACTACGACCGGCAGTGGCTGCAGCTCGGCCTGCGTCATGCGTTCTGAATGGCTGGCGCGCTGTCCCCCCTGGCTGTGCGAAGCACCAGCAAACGCCTGGGCGCAGCTCTGGCCAGAAGACCGCATGCTGCAACTGGCGCTGTACTGTGCCTTCGGTCTTGGCGCTCTAACCTTGCTGGTACTGCTGCAGGTACTGCTGCTTGGTGAGGTCTCTCGGCGGCGCGCCGTACGCCGCCAGCAGTTCAACGAACAGTGGCGCCCCTATTTCGCATTCTGCAGCCTCAGCGATGAAGCACCGACTTCCCATGCGTCGCTGCCGCGGCGGCACCAGCTCTGGTTTCTGCTGCAGTGGAACCGCACCCAGCTGCAGTTGCGCGGCGCCGCCCGCGAGCGCATGAATCGCGCCCTGGTCGCCCTGGGCATGCATCGTCAGGCACTGATCCTGTTGCGCGGGCGGGTGCGCAGCAAGCTGATCGGCCTGACCTGCCTGCGCCATCTGGCCGACCCGGCACACTGGGACGCGGTGCTGCCGCTATTGCTCAGCCGCAACGCTATCGTCGCCCTGGCGGCCGCGCAGACGCTGGTGGCCATGGACCCCGCAAGGGCCATGCAGCTGATCCTGCCAGCGGCGGTGGAGCGCCCCGACTGGGCGTTACCGCGCCTGGTCAGCCTGTGCCAGCAGGCCGGTGAGCAGGCGGTGACCACGCCGCTGCTGATCGTGCTGGCGAGCTCGCCGGACCCGCGCCGTGAGCGGCTGGTCGGCCTGCTGGTGCATGGTGATCCGCGCCATGCCGCGCCCTGGGCCCGGGCACGCCTGGACCAGGGGGCGCCTGCCGAGCAGCTGCAGGTGGCGCTGCGCTGTCTCAGCGAGCTCGGCGACCCACGCGACCGCCCGCGCCTGCTGCGTGGCCTCGAGCACGAGCAGGAGGGTGTGCGCCTGGCCACCCTGCTGGCGCTGCACAAACAGGCGCGCCGGGAAGACAGCGAGCTGTTCCTGCCGCTGCTCGCCGACAGCAGTTGGTGGGTTCGCCAGGCCGCCGCCGACAGCCTGGCGACGCTGCCCGGTGCATCATCCGAAGCGCTGCAGCATCTGCTCGATCAGGTGCACGATCGCTACGGCAGAGACGCCCTGCGCCGCGCCATCGCGGAGGTGCGCCGGTGACGGTCGACTGGCTGTGGTGGCTGCAGGTCGCCTTCATCCTCTATTTCCTGCTGCTCAACGGCATGTATCTGCTGCTCAACCTGCTGTCGATGGGCAGCCTGATGGGCTACATCCGCCAGCGCGCGGAAACCGGCGAGCTGGCGCCCTATCTCGGCGTCGAACCGCCGGTGTCGGTGCTAATGCCGGCTTTCAACGAAGAGGCGACGATCCGCACCTCGGTGCGCTCGATGCTGCAGCTGCAGTACCCCGAATTCGAGATCGTGGTGATCAACGACGGCTCGAAGGACCGCACCCTGGCCGTGCTCATCGAGGAATTCGACCTGGTGCCGCACCCCGAGCCGTTGCGCCAGGCCGTGGCCCACCAACCGGTGCAGGCCATCTATCGCTCGCGGCGCTACGCCAACCTGCGCGTGGTGGACAAGGCCAACGGCGGCAAGGCCGATGCACTGAATGCCGGCATCAATGCCGCGCGTTACGGCTTGTTCTGTGGCGTCGACGCCGACTCCATCCTGCAGCGCGACAGCCTGCTGCGCGTAGTGCAGCCCTTTCTCGAGGATGAACGCACCATCGCCGCTGGCGGCACCGTGCGCATCGCCAATGGCTCGCAGGTACGCGGCGGCTTCCTGATCAAGGCCGGGCTGCCACGCAACTGGCTGGCGCGCTTCCAGATCGTCGAGTACCTGCGCGCCTTTCTGTTCGGCCGCCTCGGCTGGTCGCCGCTCAATGCCGTGCTGATCATCTCCGGCGCCTTCGGCCTGTTCGATCGCGAGCGGGTGATGGCGGTCGGCGGCTATCGCACCGATACGGTCGGCGAGGACATGGAACTGGTGGTGCGACTGCACCGCTATCACCGCGAGAAGCGCATCCCCTACCGCATCCGCTACCTGCCGGACCCGATCTGCTGGACCGAATGCCCGGAAGACCTCGGTACCCTCGGCCGTCAGCGCAGCCGCTGGCAGCGCGGCCTGGCCGAAAGCCTCGGCCGCCATGCCCGCCTGGCCTTCAGCCTGCGCGGCGGCACGCCCGGCTGGCTGGCCTGGCCGTTCATGGCGCTGTTCGAGTGGATCGGCCCGCTGATCGAACTGGTGGGCTACGGCTTCATGCTGGCGGGCTTTGCCTTCGGCGCGGTTTCCTATGCGGCGCTGGCCACCTTCCTGCTGGTGGCCATCGGCATGGGCATCCTGCTGTCGGTCAACGGTCTGCTGCTGGAGACCATGTCCTTCCGCGTCTACAGCCGTCGGCGCGACATGCTGCAGCTGTTCCTGATGGCCGTGCTGGAGAACTTCGGCTACCGCCAGCTCAACACCGCCTGGCGCTGCCGTGGGCTCTGGCAGTGGTTCTCCCGGCGCAAACACCAGTGGGGCGCCATGCGCCGCAGCGGCAGCTGGGGGCAGTAGGCAAGCGCGGCGAGGCAATGCCCGCGTGGTGCCATCAGAGGCGGATGAAAAAAGCGTCATCCAGCCTATGGCACGGCGGCTCTAGCGAAGCTTCGTTGAAGCTCGGACCGCGTAGGGTGGATCGCGCTTCACCGATCCACCATGGCGGCGCAGGAGGTGGAGGTGAACTCGCCATCCACCCACGCACTGTCGTCAGAGCTGAATCCAGGTCGCCTTCAGCTCGGTGTACTTGTCGAAGGCGTGCAGCGACTTGTCGCGGCCGTTGCCGGACTGCTTGAAGCCGCCGAACGGCGCGGTCATGTCGCCGCCGTCGTACTGATTGACCCACACGCTGCCAGCGCGCAGCGCCCGCGCGGTGCGGTGTGCCTTGGACAGGTCGGCGGTCCACACGGCCGCGGCCAGGCCGTAGGGCGTGTCGTTGGCGATCGCCACTGCTTCCTCGGCGCTGTCGAAGGTGATCACCGACAGCACCGGGCCGAAGATTTCTTCCTGGGCGATCCTCATCGCATTGTCGACGCCATCGAAGATGGTCGGCTCGACATACAGCCCGCCGGTTTCCTCCAGCGTACGCTGGCCGCCGATCAGCACCTGCGCGCCGGCCTGACGCCCGGCGTCGATGTAGCCAAGCACGGTATTCAGCTGCTGGGTATCCACCAGCGCGCCGACGTTGGTCGCCGGGTCCAGTGGATTGCCCGGTTTCCAGCCTTTGAGCGCCTCGACCACCATGGGCAGGAAGCGCTCCCTGATCGATCGCTCCACCAGCAGCCGCGAGCCGGCGGTGCAGACCTCGCCCTGGTTAAAGGCGATGGCGCCAGCCGCGGCTTGCGCTGCGGCCTGCAGGTCGGGCGCGTCGGCGAAGACGATGTTCGGGCTCTTGCCGCCCGCTTCCAGCCAGACGCGCTTCATGTTCGATTCGCCGGCATAGATCATCAGCTGCTTGGCGACCCGGGTGGAGCCGGTGAAGACCAGGGTATCGACATCCATGTGCAGCGCCAGCGCCTTGCCGACGGTATGGCCGTAGCCCGGCAGCACGTTAAGCACGCCGGCCGGAATGCCGGCGTCGATCGCCAGCTGGGCGATGCGGATGGCGGTCAGCGGGGACTTCTCGGATGGCTTTAGCACCACCGAGTTGCCGGTGGCCAGTGCCGGGCCGAGCTTCCAGCAGGCCATCATCAGCGGGAAGTTCCACGGCACTATGGCCGCCACCACGCCGACCGGCTCGCGGGTGACCAGGCCCAGCTGGTCATGCGGCGTGGCCGCCACCTCGTCGTAGATCTTGTCGATCGCCTCGCCACTCCAGCGCAGCGCCCGCGCGGCGCCGGGGATGTCGACCGCCAGCGAATCGCCGATCGGCTTGCCCATGTCGAGGGTTTCCAGCAGCGCCAGCTCCTCGCGGTTGGCTTCCAGCAGATCGGCGAAGCGAATCAGCACCGCCTTGCGCTTGGCCGGTGCCAGGCGCGACCAGCTGCCGGCATCGAATGCGGCACGGGCGCTGGCCACGGCGCGCTCGGCATCGGCCTGCTCGCAGCTGGCGACCTGCGCCAGCACGCGCCCGTCCACCGGGCTGATGCAGTCGAACTGGCCGCCGTCCGCCGCGGCGCAATACTCACCCTGGATAAAGGCGCGACCTTCGATGTGCAGGTCACGGGCACGCTGTTGCCAGTCGGCGAGGGTCAGGGTGGGCATGGTGCATCCTCTCTCAGGTCTTCGGGCTGTGGAAAAGGCACCCTAAACCAGCGGCGCGGACCCTATCAATATTTTTTACGAACGGCCGGTCAATCGCCTTGTTTTGTTCGTTTTATTAAACATAGACTCGATCAAAACGCTGCGGCGCCGCTGCAGCATAGTCGCTCGTCGCCGGAGCCCGCCCCATGTCACAGGATTTCCATCCCAGCGCCTCACCTGATCATTTCTGGATGCCCTTCACCGCCAACCGCCAGTTCAAGGCCAGCCCGCGCCTGCTGGAGAGCGCCGAGGGCATGTACTACACCGCCAGCGATGGCCGCCAGGTGCTCGACGGCACGGCCGGTCTGTGGTGCTGCAATGCCGGCCACGGGCGCCGCGAGATCAGCGAAGCGGTAAGCAAGCAGATCGCCAAGATGGATTTCGCCCCGACCTTCCAGATGGGCCATCCGTTGCCTTTCGAGCTGGCGGAAAAACTCGCCGCCATCAGCCCCGAAGGTCTGAACCGGGTGTTCTTCACCAACTCCGGATCGGAGTCGGCGGATACCGCATTGAAGATCGCCCTCGCCTACCAGCGCGCCATCGGCCAGGGCAGCCGCACCCGCCTGATCGGCCGCGAGCTGGCCTACCACGGCGTCGGGTTCGGCGGCATGTCGGTGGGCGGCATGGCCAACAACCGCCGCGCCTTCGGTCCGATGCTGCCAGGCGTCGATCACCTGCCGCATACCCTCGATTTGCAGCGCAACGCCTTCAGCCGGGGCCTGCCGCAGCATGGCGTGGAGCGCGCCGATGAGCTGGAGCGGCTGGTAACGCTGCACGGCGCGGAGAACATCGCCGCGGTGATCGTCGAACCGATGTCCGGCTCGGCCGGGGTGATCCTGCCGCCGGTGGGCTATCTGCAGCGGCTGCGCGAGATCACCGCCAAGCACGGCATCCTGCTGATCTTCGACGAGGTCATCACCGGCTTCGGCCGTGTCGGCGAGGCGTTCGCCGCGCAACGCTGGGGCGTGACGCCGGACATCCTCACCTGCGCCAAGGGCCTGACCAACGGCGCGATCCCCATGGGCGCGGTACTGGCCGCCGACCACCTGTTCGATGCGTTCATGAAGGGCCCGGAAAGCGTCATCGAGTTCTTTCACGGCTACACCTACTCCGGCCATCCGGTGGCCTGCGCGGCGGCGCTGGCGACCCAGCAGATCTATCAGCAGGAAAACCTGTTCCAGAAGGCCATCGACCTCGAACCCTACTGGCAGGAAGCACTGTTCAGCCTCAGGGATCTGCCCAACGTGATCGACATCCGCACGGTCGGGCTGGTCGCGGGTATTCAGTTCGCCGCCCATGCCGATGGCGTCGGCAAGCGCGGTTACGAGGTGTTCCGGGAGTGTTTCGAGAAGGGTCTGCTGGTACGCGCCAGCGGCGACACCATCGCCCTGTCGCCGGCGCTGATCGTCGAGAAGGCCGAGATCGACCAGATGATGGCGCTGCTCGCCGACGGTATTCGCAAGGCTGGCTGACGCAGCGCCCCGAGAGGCGTGGCCCGGCCTGACGGATCAGGCCGGGCGCTGGATCAGAGCGATTCCAGGCAGCCGGCCAGGGTGTCGCCGAGGCCTTCCAGCAACTTTTCGTAGCCCTGCGCATCGGTCGCCAGGCCGACACCGAGCACATCCAGTTCCTCCATCTTCACCGGCAAGCCGGCGGTCAGCGTTTCGGCCAGTCGCGGACGCGCCGGCGGTTCGCTGAACACGCAGCTTGGCCCGGCCTGCTGCAAGCGCTCACGCATCGCCGCGACATGCCGCGCACCAGGCTGAGCTTCGCCGCCGGCAGTGAACACGCCAGCGTGGCGCAGGCCGTAGGCCGCTTCGAAATAGTCGTAGGCTTCGTGGAAAACGAAGAACGGCTTGTTCTGCACTTTGGCAAAGCGCTGCTTGAGACGTGCGTCGAGTGCCGCGACACGCTGGGTGAAGGCCGAGGCGTTGGCCTGATAGCGCTGGGCATTGGCCGGATCGGCGGTGGCCAGGTCCGCAGCCATGCGCTCGGCGATCACCAGTGCGTTGGCCGGCAGCAGCCACAGGTGCGCATCGAGCGCACCCGGGCGATGGTCATGGTCATGTTCGTCGGCATGGGCGGTCTCGCCATGCGCAGCCTCTTCGTGCCCGTGAGCATCATGCTCATGGCCGTCGTGATCGTCGTGATCGTCGTGATCGTCGTGATCGTCGTGATCGTGATGCTCATCCTCGTCATGCGCGTGTGCATCGCCGAAGCGGCGCAGGCTCAGCTGCGGCAGGTCCTGCACGGCCACGGTCGTACCTTCACGAGCGCTGAGCGGCCGCGGCAGGAAGCTCTCCAGATCCGGGCCGATCCAGTAGAACAGTTCGGCTTCGCGAATGCGCCGTACGTCGGACGGACGCAGCGAGTAATGGTGAGCCGAGGCGCTGGCCGGCAGCAGCACATCCGGCGTGCCGACGCCATCCTGCACGGCTGCGGCGATCAGCTGCAGCGGCTTGATGCTGGTCAGTACGCGGACTTCAGCCTGGACGGAGGCGGCGCCAGCGAGCAGCGCCGCCAGCAACGGAAGGGAGTAAAGACGATTCACGGGCATCACTCGAAGGGCTTGGATTGGTACATAATAACGTCTCGCCCCCAACACGTCGCCGCCCATGTCCAAGACCCCACTGGCCTGCACGCCTCACGACCACGACCACTGCGTCAGCCACGCGCTGGCCGAAGCCGACAGCCTCTGTGCGCGCCAGGGCGTGCGCCTGACCGCCCTGCGCAAGCGGGTATTGGAGCTGGTCTGGCAAAGCCATCGGCCGCTCGGCGCCTATGACATCCTCGCCGTGCTGAGCGAGCAGGACGGTCGTCGCGCGGCGCCGCCCACCGTCTACCGTGCGCTGGACTTCCTGCTGGAAAACGGCCTGGTGCATCGCATCGCCTCGCTCAACGCCTTCATGGGTTGCAACCACCCGGAGCACCCGCACCAGGGCCAGTTCCTCATCTGCCGCAATTGCCACACCGCCATCGAGCTGGAGCAGCCGGCCATCGCCGCCGCCATCGACAGCGCCGCCTGCAGCGTCGGCTTTGCCGTCGAGGGCCAGACCGTCGAAGTCGTCGGGCTCTGCTCGAACTGCCGGAAAGCCGCATGAGCGAGGTACTGCTGCGGCTGGATGACATCCACGTGCGCTTCGCCAACCAGAACGTGCTGGAAGGCGCGCAACTGCAGGTGCATCGCGGCGAGATCGTCACCCTGATCGGCCCCAACGGTGCCGGTAAGACCACCCTGGTGCGCGCCGTGCTCGGCCTGCTGAAACCCGATCGCGGGCAGGTCTGGCGCAAGCCGAAGCTGCGCGTCGGCTACATGCCGCAGAAGCTGCATGTCGACCCCACCCTGCCCTTGTCGGTACTGCGCTTCCTGCGCCTGGTGCCCGGCGTCGATCGCGCCCGCGCCCTGGCGGCACTGGGTGAAGTCGGTGCCGAACACGTTATCGACAGCCCGCTGCAGAAGATTTCCGGCGGCGAGATGCAGCGCGTGCTGCTGGCCCGCGCCCTGCTGCGCGAACCGGAGCTGCTGGTGCTCGACGAACCGGTGCAGGGTGTCGACGTGTCTGGCCAGGCCGAGCTGTACCGCTTGATCGGCGTGCTGCGCGACCGCTACGGCTGCGGCGTGCTGATGGTTTCCCACGATCTGCATCTGGTGATGAGCGCCACCGACCAGGTGGTCTGCCTCAATCGCCACGTCTGCTGCTCGGGTCACCCGGAGCAGGTCAGCAGCGACCCGGCCTTCGTCGAGCTGTTCGGCCAGGATGCGCGCAGCCTGGCGATCTACCATCACCAGCACGACCACAGCCACGACCTGCACGGCAGCGTGGTGATCGGCAAACCCCATGTCCACGGCCCGAACTGCAAGCACTAGACAGAGCCTCCGATGCCCGATTTCCTCCTCAACGCCCTGCTCGCCGGCCTCGCCCTGGCATTGGTCGCCGGCCCGCTCGGCTCTTTCGTCGTCTGGCGGCGCATGGCCTATTTCGGCGACACCCTGTCCCACGCCGCGCTGTTCGGCGTCGCCCTCGGCTTGATGCTCGACGTCAACCTGACCCTGGCGGTGACCGTCGGCTGCGTGCTGCTCGCCCTGCTGCTGGTCACCTTGCAGCAGCGCCAGCCGCTGGCTTCGGACACGCTGCTCGGCATCCTTGCGCACAGCACGCTGTCGCTCGGGCTGGTCTCGCTGAGCTTCATGAAGGACGTGCGCGTCGACCTGATGGGCTATCTGTTCGGTGATCTGCTCGCCGTCGGGCCGAGCGATCTGGCCTGGATCATGGGCGGCAGCGCGCTGGTACTGCTGATGCTGATACCGCTGTGGCGGCCGCTCTTGGCGATTACCGTGCACGAGGAGCTGGCCAAGGTCGAAGGCCTGCCGGTGGCCGGCATCCGCCTGGCGCTGATGCTGCTGATCGCCGTGGTGATTGCCGTGGCGATGAAAATCGTTGGTGTGCTGCTGATCACCTCGCTGCTGATCATTCCTGCTGCGGCGGCGCAGCGCCATGCGCGTACCCCGGAGCAGATGGCCTTCGGCGCGAGCCTGCTGGGCATTGTCGCGGTGTGTCTGGGGCTGACGCTGTCCTGGTACGAAGACACCCCGGCCGGGCCGTCCATCGTAGTCAGCGCCGCCGCGCTGTTTCTGCTCAGCTTCGCCTGGCCGAAGCGCAGCTGATGACCGATCTCAAGTACCTGCGCGGCTACCCGGAGCCGCTGCTGGCGCAGGTGCGCCAGCTGATCGCCGAGGACCGTCTGGGCGACTACCTGCAGCGGCGTTACCCGGCACGGCATGAGGTGCAGAGCGACAAGGCGCTGTATGGCTATGTGCAGGCGCTCAAGCAGGAATACCTGAAAAGCACACCGCCGATCGACAAGGTGCTCTATGACGGCCGGCTGGACCTGACCCATCGTGCCCTTGGCCTGCATACCGCGGTGTCACGGGTGCAGGGTGGCAAGCTCAAGGCAAAGAAGGAGATTCGCGTCGCCGCACTGTTTCGCGAGGCAGCGCCGGAATTCCTCAGGATGATCGTGGTGCATGAGCTCGCCCACCTGCGCGAAAGCGAGCACAACCGCGCCTTCTACAAGCTCTGCGAACACATGCTGCCGGGCTATGGGCAGATCGAGTTCGACCTGCGCCTGTTCCTGCACTGGCGCGAGCTGCGGGCACAGGAGGCCGGCTCCGGCGACGACGCCTAGCGCACGAATGGCGCCAGGCCTCGCCTCGTATGCTGGCAGCGCGCTCAGATCCAGCCCAGCCAGCGCCACCAGGTCACAGCGAACAGCAGCATGCTCAGATAACCGATCAGCGTCACCAGCACGCCGACCTTGGCGAACTGCCGCGCGCTGAAGGTTTCGGTGCCCAAGCAGACCATGTTCTGCGGTGCGTTGATCGGCAGGATGAAACCGTAACTGACGACGAAGCCGAGCAGCATGGTCATCCCCAGCCGGCTGAAGTCCCCTGGCAGGCTGAGCAACACCGAGATCAGGATCGGCAGCATGGCCGAGGTCAGCGCCGTGGCACTGGCAAAGCCCAGATGGATCACGATGAGAAAGGCGCCGAGGATGGCGAAGATGCCCAGCGGCCCCACCACGCCAAGCCCGGTGTGGGCGACCACCTGCGCGCCGAGCCACTGTCCGGCCTGGGTCGTGAGCAATACCGTGCCGAGGCTGATCCCGACGCCGAAGACGATCACCGTGCCCCAGGGCACTCGCGTCTGAACCTCCTTCCAGTTCATCACGCCGATGCGCGGCAGCATCAGGATCACCAGGCCGGCATAGGTGGTACTGGTGGTGTCGAAGCTGTGCAACTTGCCCTCGGTGGCCCAGCACAGCAACAGCCCGATGGACACGGCGAGCAGGCGCTTCTGCGCCGAGGTCATCGGCCCGAGTTCGGCGAGCGAGCGCGCCACGGCTTCCTTGCCACCGGCTATCCGCTCGGTTTCCGGTGGCAGCAGCTTGAGCACGATGAACAGCAGCACGAAAGACATCAGCACGGCCCAAGGCGCGCCGGCGATGAGCCAGTCGATCCAGCTGACCCGCTCTCCCAGCAGCTTGTCCATGAAGCCCACCAACAGCAGGTTTTGCGCCGCGGCGGTCTGGATGCCGATGTTCCAGATGCTGGTGCCCTGGGCGACGATGATCATCATGCCCGCGGCAAAGTTGGAACGTTTGTCGATGCCGAACGCGGTGATGATGCCGAGCATGATCGGCACCACGCAGGCGGCGCGCGCCGTGGCGCTGGGTACCACCAGACTGAGCAGGACGATGACCACCAGCGTGCCGCCGAGGATATGCCGCGAACTGGTGCCGACCCTGGAGAGGGTCATCAAGGCAATGCGCCGGTCGAGCCCGGTCAGGGTCATCGCCGCAGCGATGAACAGGGCTCCGGCTACCAGCGCCAATGCAGGATTGGCGAAACCGGAAAGCCCCATGCCTATCGCCTTCGAGGTGCCGTAGACCACCTCGGGGTTCTCCAGCGTAGGCGCCGTGCCCACGAGGAACGCCAGCAGTGCGGTGATCATGATCGCGCTGACCTCGTAGGACACCGCTTCGGTGATCCACACCACCACTGCGAACACCAGGATGGCCAAGACACGCTGACCAGCCACGGGCAGATCGGCCGGCAACGGCATCAGCAGCACGCCAATCAGTGCCAGTAGGGCCACCAACAGACCGATCGGGATGCCGAGCAGACCTTGGCGAAGGACTACGTTAGGGGTATCGCTCATGGTAAGGCTCCATCCGCTGACAGACGCCTTCAGCATGGGCAAGCCAGACCACCACAACCATGACCTGCGTCTATTGCGGGCCTTTGCGGCGAGTTAACCAAGTAAAAAAAGCAGAACGCCGGCATGCGCCGGCGTTCTGTGCTCGATGACTCGCCGCCAGGTTCAAGCGGGCTGGTGCTCGCTCGAACCTCGCGCAAACCTCAAGCGGGGATGGCCTCCGCGGCGGCCTCGCGCGCCCAGACGCGATGCTGACCGAGTGCCTGGGCAAAGTTGCCAAACACCCCAGCCACGTCATCGCCTTCCAGCAGACCGGCGTCGGGTTGCAGACCGAGCGATGCCAACAGCGGACGCGCCGCGCCGAGCACTACGATGGGTTTCAGGTGCTTGTAGGCCTCCAGCACGTAGTGCTTGGCCTCGCCGGATTTGGCCATGGCCGCCGCCGCATCGGCGCCGCCGGGGACGAACACGGCGTCGAACATCACCGAAGGCATGCCATCCATCGCCGCGTCGACGACGAGCATCTGCCCCTCGGCGGTCTTCACCGGCGCGGGTGACGGACCGATGATCTTGGCCAGCGCCCCCTCCGAAGCCAGTTTGGCCTTGAACGCATCGATCGCCGCACCATCGACGCCGTTGGCTACCAGAATCGCCACCTTGCGCGACTTGATGTTGCCGGGCGCGTGGTTCATCAGGCTCAGTGCCGGCGAGCTTTGCACGCTGGACGCCTTGGTGGTGACGGTCGGTGCGCTCGGCGCCGGCAGCCCCAGGTTTTCGGCGACGCGGCGGGCCAGCTCCAAATCGATATTGGCGAGGATCTCGTTGACCTGGCGCTCGCGGATGAACACCCGCTCGACTTTGCCCAGCTCGAAGGTATAGGCGCCGACGATGTGCTCCTTCTCCGGACCGCTCATGCTGTTCCAGAACAGCGTGGCCTGGGAGAAGTGGTCGCCGAAGGATTCGCTGCGGTTGCGGATCTTGTGACCCTCGACCCGCTCCGGATAGCTCTCGAAGCCACCACCCTGAGCTGCTGGCGGGGTTTCCTTGGGCCAGCCACTGTCGATCGAGTTGGGCTCGTAGTTGGCGCGGCCCTTGTGGATGGTCTGGCGATGGAAAGCGTCGCGCTGGTTGTTGTGGAACGGACAGACCGGGCGGTTGATCGGGATCTCGTGGAAGTTCGGCCCACCGAGACGCAGCAGCTGGGTGTCGGTGTAGGAGAACAGCCGGCCCTGCAGCAGCGGGTCGTTGGTGAAGTCGATGCCCGGCACGATATGGCCAATGTGGAAGGCGGCCTGCTCGGTTTCGGCGAAGAAGTTGTCCGGGTTGCGGTTGAGGGTCATCTTGCCGAGCTTCTGCACCGGCACCAGCTCCTCGGGAATGAGCTTGGTTGGGTCGAGCAGGTCGAAATCGAATTTGTGCTCGTCGGCCTCTTCCACCACCTGCACGCCCAGCTCCCACTCGAAGTAGTCGCCCATCTCGATGGACTCCCACATGTCGCGGCGGTTGAAGTCCGGGTCCTTGCCGGCGATCTTCAGCGTCTCGTCCCAGACCAGCGAGAAGGCGCCGGCGACCGGCTTCCAGTGGAACTTGACGAAGCGGCTGACGCCCTCGGCGTTGATAAGGCGGAACGTATGCACGCCAAAGCCTTCCATCGCCCGGAAGCTGCGCGGCAGGGCGCGGTCGGACATGGTCCAGAGCACCATGTGCGCGGATTCCGGAGTCAGCGAGACGAAGTCCCAGAAGCTGTCGTGAGCCGATTGCGCCTGCGGGATTTCGTTGTGCGGCTCGGGTTTGACCGCATGCACGAAGTCCGGAAACTTGATCGCATCCTGGATGAAGAACACCGGCATGTTGTTGCCGACCAGGTCGAAGTTGCCCTCGTCGGTGTAGAACTTGGTGGCGAAGCCGCGCACGTCGCGCACGGTGTCGGCCGAGCCGCGCGAGCCCTGCACGGTGGAGAAGCGCGTGAAGACCGGGGTTTCCTTGCCTTCGGCGGCGAGGAACGAGGCCTTGGTCAGCCAGCTGTGGTCGGCGTAGCTGACGAACACACCGTGCGCCGCCGAACCGCGCGCATGCACGATGCGCTCGGGGATGCGCTCGTGGTCGAAGTGGGTGAGCTTCTCGCGCATGATGAAGTCTTCGAGCAGCGAGGGCCCACGGTCGCCGGCCTTGAGGGTGTTCTGGTTGTCGGCGATCTTCACGCCCTGGTTGGTGCGCAACGCCGCGCCGGTGGCGTCGCTGCGAAATTCTTCCAGTTGGTCGAGCTTGGCGTTGTGATTGGCACGGTCGACGGTATCGGTGCCGGCCAGCTCGCTCTGTTTAGGGGTCTTTTCGGTCATGATGGGCCTCCATTAGCGGTGAGCTGAACCGCGAACGATCGGGCCACGGTCTGGACCTGATGCGTGATCAATTCACGGCGTACCGGTTAGTGACCCCCATAGCGGCTACATGGTTGCCGGCCGAACCGATTTGCTTTGGCTATAAGCCCGATGGATTTGCTCAATCGAAGCGGCACAGACAAGCGACCTCGCCGGCAAACGGGTAGAATGCCCGGCTTTCGCCGAATATCCCGGCAACGAACGCCGCACCCACAAGGTTCGCCCGTGATCGAATTCCATCAAGTCCACAAAACCTATCGGACCGGCGGCAGAGACGTCCCCGCCCTGCAGCCGACGCAGCTGGAGATCGCCTCCGGTGAAGTCTTCGGCCTGATCGGCCACTCCGGCGCCGGCAAGAGCACGCTGCTGCGCCTGATCAACCGCCTCGAGGAACCCTCCGGCGGGCGCATCCTGGTCAACGGCGAAGATGTCACCGCGCTGGATGCCGATGGCCTGCGGCGCTTCCGCCAGCGCGTCGGGATGATCTTCCAGCACTTCAACCTGCTGATGTCCAAGACCGTGGCGGACAACGTCGCCATGCCGCTGCGCCTTGCCGGCATCCGCTCGCGCCGCGAGATCGACGCCCGCGTCGCCGCCCTGCTCGAGCGCGTCGGCCTCAAGGAGCACGCGCGCAAATATCCGGCGCAGCTCTCCGGCGGGCAGAAGCAGCGCGTCGGTATCGCCCGTGCGCTGGCCACGGAGCCGAGCATCCTGCTCTGCGACGAGGCCACCAGCGCCCTCGACCCACAGACCACCGCCTCGGTGCTGCAGCTGCTGGCCGAGATCAATCGCGAACTGAAGCTGACCATCGTGCTGATCACCCACGAGATGGACGTGATCCGTCGCGTCTGCGACCGCGTGGCGGTAATGGATGCCGGTGCCATCGTCGAACAGGGTCCGGTCACCGAGGTGTTCCTGCATCCCAAGCACCCGACCACCCAGCGCTTCGTGCTGGAAGACGAAGCCATGGACGAGAGCGAACTGCACGACGATTTCGCCCACGTGCCGGGCCGCATCCTGCGCCTGACCTTCCAGGGCGACTCCACCTACAAGCCGCTGCTGGGCACCGTCGCCCGCGAGACCGGGGTCGACTACAGCATCCTGTCCGGGCGCATCGACCGCATCAAGGACACGCCCTACGGCCAGCTCACCCTGGCGCTGATCGGCGGTGACATGACTGCAGCAATGACCCGTCTGCAGGCGGCGGACGTGCATGTGGAGGTGCTGCGCTGATGGAAGCCTTGTTTAGCTCCCTGTTGGGCAATGTCGACTGGTACGAGATCTGGCTGGCCACGCTGGACACCCTGCTGATGCTCGGCGGCTCGCTGCTGTTCACCATCCTGCTCGGCCTGCCGCTGGGCGTGCTGCTGTTTCTCTGCGGCCCGCGTCAGCTGTTCGAAAATGCCCCGCTGTATGCCGCGCTGTCCTTCGTGGTCAATGTGCTGCGCTCGCTGCCGTTCATCATTCTGCTGATCGTGATGATTCCGTTCACCGTGCTGATCACCGGCACCTCGCTGGGCGTCGCTGGGGCGATTCCACCGCTGGTGGTGGGCGCCGCGCCGTTCTTCGCCCGCCTGGTGGAAACCGCGCTGCGCGAAGTAGACCGCGGCATCATCGAGGCGACCCAGGCCATGGGTGCGACGACGCGGCAGATCATCTTCAGCGCATTGCTGCCGGAAGCGCGTCCGGGCATCATCGCCGCCATTACCGTCACCGCCATCACCTTGGTGTCCTACACCGCGATGGCCGGTGTAGTGGGTGCCGGCGGCCTCGGCGACCTGGCCATCCGCTTCGGCTACCAGCGTTTCCAGACCGACGTGATGGTCGTCACCGTGGTCCTGCTGCTGGTGCTGGTGCAGGTGCTGCAAAGCGTCGGCGACAGGCTGGTCACCCACTTTTCGCGCAAATAAACCGCAACCAGGGCGAGCGAACCTTCGCACCCCGCTCAACTCCTGAAGGAACCGAACGATGAAGAAACTGATTGTCGCCCTGGCCGCCGTTGCCGCGTTTTCCGCGCAGGCCGAAACCCTGAACGTGGCCGCTACCGCTGTGCCGCACGCCGAGCTGCTGGAGTTCGTCAAACCGCAACTCGCCGAGCAGGGCGTGACGCTGAACGTCAAGGTCTTCACCGACTACGTGCAGCCGAACATCCAGGTCGCCGAGAAGCGCCTGGACGCCAACTTCTTCCAGCACCAGCCGTACCTGGATGAGTTCAACAAGGGCAAGGGCACCGATCTGGTCAGCGTCGCCGGCGTGCATATCGAGCCCTTCGGTGCCTATTCCAGCAAGCACAAGTCGGTGGAGGCGCTGCCCAATGGCGCCAATGTGGTCATCCCCAACGACGCCACCAACGGCGGCCGCGCCCTGCTGCTGCTGGCCAAGGCCGGCGTGATCAGCCTCAAGGATGGCGCCGGCATCACCGCCACGCCGAAGGACATCGCCGACAACCCCAAGCGCATCAAGGTGCGTGAGCTGGAAGCCGCGACCCTGCCGCGCGTACTGACCCAGGTCGACCTGGCGCTGATCAACACCAACTACGCGCTGGAAGCCAAGCTGAACCCGACCCAGGATGCCCTGGTCATCGAAGGCAGCGACTCGCCCTACGTGAACATCCTGGTTGCCCGTCCGGACAACAAGGACAGCGACGCCATGCAGAAACTGGCCGCCGCGCTGCACAGCGAAGAAGTGCGCAAGTTCATCGAGGAAAAGTACAAGGGTGCCGTGGTTCCGGCCTTCTGACCGTGACCGCTCCGCTCTGAAGAAACCCCGCCTCGGCGGGGTTTTTCGTTTTCGCTGCGCTGGTACGGGTGCCTCCGGCCACAATCCCGCAAATTTGCTGCGTAGACCCCGGCGAATGATTTCGATGGATGGCCACCCGTGGATCGCCACCCGGTGGATCGATGAAGCGCGATCCACCCTACGGCCGAGCCACTTCGTTACGTAGGGTGGATGTCGTCATTTACATCCACCGCGGCGCCGCTCAGCGATGGCCAGCCGGTGGAGGCCACGCCGTATATCGATAAAGCGCGATCCACCCTACGTCCGAATCAGATCAGAACGCGGGCCGCTGATATGTCTCGCGCAGCATGCTCTTCACGGCACCAGCACCGCAGCACCCTGAAAGCGCCCATGGCGCAGGTCATCCAGCGCCTGGTTGGCCTGTTCCAGCGGGTAGGCATGGGTCTCGGTATGGATGCCGACCTGGGCGGCGACCGGGAAGAACTCCAGGCCGTCCTGGCGGGTCAGGTTGGCCACCGAGACCAGTTCGCGCTCCTGCCAGAGGATGTCGTAGGGGAAGCTCGGAATATCACTCATGTGGATGCCGGCGCAGACCACCCGGCCGCCCTTGCGCACGGCTCGCAGCGCCGCCGGCACCAGCTCACCGGCCGGTGCATAGATGATCGCCGCATCCAGCGGCACCGGTGGCAGCTCCCCTGAATCCCCGGCCCAAACCGCACCCAGCGAACGGGCGAAGTCCTGCGCGGCCACATCGCCCGGGCGGCTGAAGGCGTAGACATCACGCCCCTGCCAGCGCGCCACCTGCATGACGATATGCGCCGCGGCGCCGAAGCCGTACAGCCCGAGACGCTTGCCGTCGCCGGCCTTGACCAATGAGCGCCAGCCGATCAGCCCGGCGCAGAGCAGCGGCGCCAGTGCCACGGCATCGCCTTGCTCGCCAAGGTCGAAGGCGAAGCGCGCGTCGGCCACCACGTATTCGGCATAGCCGCCGGGCCGGGTGTAACCAGTGAACTGCGGCGCGTCGCAGAGGTTTTCCTCGGCGTGCTGGCAGTAGCTGCAGGTGCCGCAGGTATGCCCGAGCCAGGGAATGCCGACCCGCTGGCCCAGCTCGAAACCGCTGACGCCTTCGCCCAGCGCATCGACGCGGCCAACGATTTCGTGGCCGGGAATGATCGGCAGCGGCGCCGCCGGCAGCTCGCCATCCACCACGTGCAGGTCGGTGCGACAGACGCCGCAGGCCAGCACTCTGACCCGCAGCTCCCCAGGGCCGGGTTGCGGCTCGGGAATGTCACGCAAGTGCAGCGGTTCGCCCGTTATTTCCAGCAACATGGCACGCATCGACGGCTCTCCTTTCGTCTCCGGTCTGCTGCAGGGTAGGCCGATCGGCGAAAAAAGGCTCTAGACTCGAAGCGTCCCATGCCCAGGAGTGCCACCTATGACGCTTTCGCCCTTTCATCTCGCCATTCCCGTCTACGACCTGGCCGCCGCGCGCGCCTTCTATGGCGAGGCGTTCGGCTGCGCCGAGGGCCGCAGCAGCGAGCACTGGGTGGATTTCGATTTCTTCGGTCACCAGCTAGTGATCCACGAAGCACCGAAGATGCCGCATCAGGAAGCAGCCCACAGCAACCCGGTGGATGGCCACGACGTACCGGTGCCACATTTCGGCGTGGTGCTTGGCTGGGAGCAATGGGAGGCGCTGGCCGAGCGGCTGCAGGCGCGGGGCACGCGCTTCGTCATCGAGCCCTACGTGCGCTTCCAGGGCCAGGTCGGCGAACAGGCGACCATGTTCCTGCTCGACCCCTGCGGCAATGCGCTGGAGTTCAAGGCGTTCAAGGACATGAGTCAGCTGTTCGCCAAGTGAGCAGGATCAGCCGCGCTCAGCGATGTGCTGATCCTTGAGCTTCACGTAGTTGCCGGCGGTGTAACTGAAGAAGCTGCGCTCTTTTTCGGTCAGCGGACGGGCCTGCTTTACCGGGCTGCCAACGTAGAGATAGCCGCTTTCCAACGTCTTGCCCGGCGGCACCAGGCTGCCGGCACCGATGATCACTTCGTCCTCGACCACCACGCCGTCCATCACGATCGAACCCATGCCCACCAGAATGCGATTGCCCAAGGTGCAACCGTGCAGCGTGACCTTGTGCCCGACGGTGACTTCGTCGCCGATGGTCAGCGGAAAGCCGCCCGGGTTGTACGGCCCGGCATGGGTGATGTGCAGCACGCTGCCGTCCTGAACACTCGAGCGCGCGCCGATGCGGATGCGGTGCATGTCGCCGCGGATCACCGTCAGCGGCCAAACCGAGCTGTCGGCGCCGATCTCGATATCGCCGATAAGCACCGCGGAGTCGTCGACGAACACGCGCTCGCCCAGTGTCGGAGTGCTGTTTTGGAAGCTGCGTATCGCCACGATAGAAACCTCTTTGGCTGCGGGAAGGGCCGATTGTAATTAAGATGGCCGCCATTGCCGCTGCGGACCAATGCTGAGCAGCATGCCGCCTGCCGTGGTCAGAGTTAACTACCGGCTGCTTGCCCGGCGGCCCGTTTCGTCGCCCGGCGTTGAAAAAGCGCGGCAGCGCGTCCATCTAGGACATCTGCCTGCGCGCTGGCCTGTCCAGCCTCGCTCCAGTGAGCGGCCTGCAATCCTCTTCGTCACAAGGTGTCCCCCGTGAGCGCGAACAATCCCCTGCTGCAAGATTTCGACCTGCCGCCCTACTCCGAGATTCGCCCGGAGCACGTCGAGCCGGCCATCGACACCATCCTCGGTGACAACCGCGTGGCGATCCAGGAACTGCTTAGCCGCCCGGCCGACAGCCTCGACTGGCAGACCCTGGTGGTCGGCCTCGACGAACTGAACGATCGCCTCGCGCGCGCCTGGGGGCCGGTCAGCCACCTCAACTCCGTGTGCAACAGCCCGGAGCTGCGTACCGCCTATGAGGCCTGCCTGCCCAAGCTGTCGGCCTACTACACCGAACTCGGACAGAACCGCGCGCTGTTCGAGGCCTACCAGGCATTGGCCGCGAGCCCCGCGGCGGCTGGCTTCGAGGTGGCGCAGAAGACCATCCTTGAGCATTCGCTGCGTGACTTCCGCCTGTCCGGCATCGACCTGCCGCCGGTCGAGCAGCAACGCTTCGGCGCCATCCAGATGAAGCTCGCCGAACTCGGCAGCAAGTTCTCCAACCAGCTGCTGGACGCCACCCAGGGCTGGACCCGGCACATCACCGACGAAAGCCTGCTGGCCGGCATCACCGACTCGGCCAAGGCGCAGATGGCCGAGGCAGCCAAGGCGAAGGATCTGGACGGCTGGCTGATCACCCTGGAATTCCCCAGCTACTACGCGGTGATGACCTACGCCGACAACCGCGACCTGCGCGAGGAGGTCTACGCCGCCTACTGCACCCGCGCCTCGGACCAGGGCCCGAATGCCGGGCAGTTCGACAACGGCCCGGTAATGGCCGAGATCCTCGAGCTGCGCCACGAGCTGGCCGGGCTACTCGGCTACGGCAACTTCGCCGAGCTGTCGCTGGCGACCAAGATGGCCGAATCCACCGAGCAGGTGCTGAGCTTCCTGCGTGACCTGGCGGTGCGCAGCAAGCCGTTCGCCGAGCGCGACCTGGCCGAACTGCGCGCCTTCGCCGCCGAGCAGGGCCTAGACGATCTGCAGAGCTGGGACCTCGGTTACTACGCCGAGAAGCTGCGCCAGCAGCGCTACAGCCTGAACCAGGAAGAGCTGCGCGCCTACTTCCCGATCGACAAGGTGCTGTCCGGGCTGTTCTGCATCGTCCAGCGCCTGTACGGCATCGATATCCACGAGCTGGAGCAGTTCGACGGCTGGCATCCCGAGGTGCGCCTGTTCGAGATCAGCGAGAACGGCCAGCACGTTGGGCGCTTCTTCTTCGACCTCTACGCGCGGCCGAACAAGCGCGGTGGCGCCTGGATGGACGGCGCCCGCGACAAGCGCCGCACCGCCCTCGGCACCCTGCAGACGCCAGTGGCCAACCTGGTCTGCAACTTCACCCCGCCGGTGGGTGAGCGCCCGGCGCTGCTGACCCACGATGAAGTCACCACGCTGTTCCACGAATTCGGCCATGGCCTGCATCACCTGCTGACCCAGGTCGAACATGCCGGTGCCTCGGGCATCAATGGCGTGGCCTGGGACGCGGTGGAGCTGCCGAGCCAGTTCATGGAGAACTGGTGCTGGGATCCCGAAGGCCTGGCGCACATCTCCGGTCATTACCAGACCGGCGAGCGCCTGCCGCAGGACAAGCTGGACATGATGTTGGCGGCGAAGAACTTCCAGTCCGGCATGATGATGGCGCGCCAGCTGGAGTTCTCCCTGTTCGACTTCGAACTGCACGCCACCCACGGCGACGGCCGCAGTGTGCTGCAGGTGCTCGAACACATCCGCGACGAGGTCTCGGTGATGCGCCCGCCGGCCTACAACCGTTTCCCCAACAGCTTCGCGCACATCTTCTCCGGCGGTTACGCGGCCGGTTACTACAGCTACAAGTGGGCCGAAGTGCTGTCGTCCGATGCCTTCTCGCGCTTCGAGGAAGAAGGCGTGTTCAACTCCGAGACCGGGCGCGCCTTCCGCGAGGCGATTCTCGCCCGTGGCGGCTCGCAGGAGCCGATGGTACTGTTCGTCGATTTCCGAGGCCGCGAGCCGTCCATCGACGCCCTGCTGCGCCACCTCGGGCTGGTAGCGGAGGCTGCGGCATGAGCAACGAAGTATCCCGAGTCACTCCCAAACGCTTCATCGCCGGGGCCGTGTGCCCCGCGTGCAGCGGCACGGACTGCATCAAGATGTGGGACGTCGACGGCGTGCCGCATCGCGAGTGCGTGATCTGCGGCTACGCCGATACCCTCAACGCCCAGGGCATCTCGGTACCCATGGAGCTCGGCACGCGGGTCAACAAGGTCCAGCCCAAGCCGGCCGACCCGCAGGTGCAGTCGGTGCAGTTTTTCCCTAATCCGAAGTTGAAGAAGCCGGAATAGCCGCCGTGCTGCACCTGACCTGCGGCGATCTGGCTGGCGACAGCGTGCGTGCGCTGCTGGCCGAGCATGAGCCCCAAGCGCAGGTGCGGGTGTTACGCGATGACCTAGCCGTCGGACCACTGATTGACGTGGATCGTGCGCCTTGCGCTGCTCGCGCAGCCTTCTGGGAGCGGGTGTGGCCCGCTGAGGTGACTCCGCGCCCGGCCCTCGCCAACGATCTGGCGGCTGATGCACTCTGGCTGGCCGAGCTATCCAACCACGCCCAGGCCGTGACCGTCTGGCACGGCGACAGTGCATCCGAGCAGCTACTGCTGGCTCGAGTCGCCGCGGCGCTGCAGGGCTCAAGCTGCATGCTGAACGAAGTTGCCTGTGGTACGGGCGACAGTAGCGTCAGCCGGCGCAAGGCCGTGTCCATGCATTCGCCCGAAGCGCTGGCCGAGCTGTATAAGCCGCAGGCTATTTCGGCATCGCGCCGAGGCGAGCTCGCGGTGGCCTGGCATCAGCAATGCGCCAGCCCGTATGACATTCGGCGCTGGCGCGATGGGACTTTTCAGGGTGAAGACTATCGGACAATCGATGTGGCGCTCGTCGCTGCCTGTTCCAGTGCTTTCGGTCCGCTCGCGCGTGCAATGGCCGAGGTCATGGGCCATTGCGATGGTTTCTTCGCCACCGATTTCTTTCTCTACTGGCGCGCTCGCGAGCTGGCCGCTGCTGCGCAGCTGGAATTACTGGGCGATCCCGTAGCCGGCTACCGTGACCTGCAGGTACGCCGCCTCGGCTAAAAGCTTGCTGTTCGAGGACTGGGCAGGCCTACGGCCCGCTTCGCCGCGAGGGCGCGCCTCCCACAGGTTGTGGTGTGCACATGCTGCTTTGGTGGGAGGCCCGCCCCCGGGGCGATGCTTTCAGCTTCTGGCTGTTGCGGGGTCGATATGGCCTTTCAGCCCTCGACCTTCGGCGTCGCCCGTCCCGGCTGCGGTGGCGAAGCAAACAGGCGCTTGAGCTTCATCGCTGGCGCTTCGATCAGGTGCCAGGACAGCGCAGCGAGGATCAGCGTCGGCGCGAAGGCGATCAGCGTCAGACCAAGCACTCCGACCTGCGGACCGAACAGATAGACCGTCAGCTGCTGGAACGGGAAGGCGTAGATGTACAGGCCATAGGAGAAATCGCCGTACTTGCCGAAACGCGAGATCAGCGGCAGCGGCGCGTAGGCCAGATAGAGCACCAGATACGGCAGTGCGATGAAGTACACCAGCGGGCCGATGTCGGTACGGAAGGTTGCCACCAGCGCGGCGAACAGCAGCGCCGCGATCCAGCCGCGCCAGGGGATGTCGTCCCGATAGAGGAACAGTGCCGAGCCGCTGTAGTAGAGCAGGCCGAGCTTGAAGATGTTCTTGATGAAGTAGGACTCGATGCCCAGCTTGCCCAGCAGCCAGAAATGCCCGAACGCGAGCACGGCGATCGGCAGGAAGATCAGCCGGCGCTTGAGGAAACCGGTCAGCCCGAGAATCATCACGCCGATATACATCAGCACTTCCAGCGGCAACGTCCACAGCGAGCCGTTGACCACATCCGGATAGAGGTTGCCGGTGAACACGCCAGGCAGTTCGTAGCGCGTCACCAGCAGGATGTTCTGCAGGTAGGTCCAGGTACCGTCGGCGGCCAGATAGCGACCGAGGTCGAACTGCGTGACCAGTGGCCCGATGACGAAGGCCGAGAGCAACACCGCGACGATCAGCGCCGGAAAGATGCGTAGCGCTCGCTTTATCAGAAAGCTTTTCGGACTGCTGCTGGCCAGCCACGACGAGGCGATCAGGTAGCCACTCATGACGAAGAAGACGCCGACGGCGATCGAGCCGCCCTTTTCGTACCCTGTCAGCAGAGTCAGCGGCTCGTCTTCGCGACGGCCAACCAGCGGATAGCTATGGGCGAATAGCACCAGAGCGGCGGCAAAGAAGCGCAGGAAATCGAAATTGTTTTCCCGAGCGTGAAAGGAACCGGTTGGATGCATGGTCTGCTCCTGGCGGACGGCGGTGGCTTGAACGCTGGAACGCACGGGGTCCATTCTAGTAATGCCGGATCGAGCGCTACGTCGCGCTTCGATCATCCTTGTCCTCTGCCGGCCGGCTCCATCCTGAGCATCGCCGCTCTGAGCGGCGCTACCCAATCAGCCCCTTTGTCCGAAGCATGAAGCAAATGTTCCCGGGCCACCCGACGGGCGGTAGCAAGCACCATTGCTCGGCTGGGCTGGCCCGGGGTCAAAGGACCGTTTACTGTATATCAAAACAGTAATTAGCCGACGACCTACCATGACCCATCACCCTGTCACCCCTCGCGGCCGCGGCACTGCGGTCAATCCGGACAATCGTTTTGCGCCAACGCGTAGCGAGGTCTGTGACGACGGCTGGGAGCAGGACGTGCCGCCAACCCGCGCCACTGAAGTACGCCAGGAAATCGCCAAATCAGTGCTGACGCGCAACCAGTCGCCGGACGTTGGCTTCGATCGCTCGGTAAATCCCTATCGCGGCTGCGAACATGGTTGCATCTACTGTTTCGCACGGCCGACGCACGCGTACTGGGATCTCTCGCCCGGCATCGATTTCGAAACGAAACTGATCGCCAAGACCAACCTCGCCGAGCGGCTGGAGGCCGAGCTGAGCAAGCCCGGCTACGTGCCGCAACCGATCGCGCTGGGGGTGAACACCGATGCCTATCAGCCACTCGAGCGCGAGCAGCAGCTGACGCGCCAGGCGCTGGAAGTCCTGCTGCGTTTCAAGCACCCCGTGCACATCATCACCAAGGGTTCGCTGGTGTTGCGCGATCTCGATCTGCTGGTACCGCTGGCCGAGCAGCGGCTGGTGAGCGTGTCGGTCAGCCTCACGACCCTGGACGACGAGCTCAAACGCATCATGGAGCCACGCGCGGCCTCACCGACGGCGCGCCTACGGGTATTGCGCACGCTGCACGAAGCCGGCGTGCCGGTCAGCGTGATGTGTGCGCCGATGATTCCGATGATCAACGACATGGAGCTGGAGCGGATGCTCGAAGCCGCCCGCGAAGCCGGTGCGCGCTCCGCGGGCTACGTGCTGCTGCGCCTGCCGCATGAGGTGGCCGCGCTGTTCGAAGGTTGGCTGCAGGAGCATTTTCCGCAGCGCGCCGCCCATGTCATGAGCCTGGTACGCCAGTCGCGTGGCGGCAAGGATTACGACAGCCGCTTCGGCAGTCGCATGCGCGGTGAAGGCCAGTTCGCCCAGCTGCTGGCCCAGCGTTTTCAGCTGGCCTGCAAGCGCCTGGGTTTCAACCGACGGGATCAGAACTACGGCCTGGATTGCAGTCTTTTCGCGCCGCCCGGGCAGCAGCTAAGCCTGATCTGACTCTTTGTCCGACGGTAGGGACCTAAGGTGGATGACGCGTCATCCATCCACCGTGACGCATACTGCCACGCATCGTGCTGGGGGCAGGCACGGGCTGCGCGCGGGGGCCATCAGACGCGTGGAAAATGCTTCGCAGTTTTCCACCCTACGTTCGAGCCTGTGTCGCGAGGATCCGCCGCATTCGGTGAGCGGCCCCTCGGATGGGCTGACGCGCAGTCGTACGGTGGATGGCGCTTCACCCATCCACCGCAACGCAGCCACGCAAGCGTCGCGAAAGCAGGCAGGTCCATGACTCAGGCGATTGCCGTCAGTCATCGCACCCTTCACTCAGACAAGGCGCGCCGGAACTATCCCCCGCCGCTGTCGCACCAATCCCTGTATCCCCGCACCGGAGGCAACGTGGACTGGATCGATCTTTTGCAATGGCCGGCCATGGTGGTCACGGTGATCGCCGCCTGGCTGATCGGCTCGCTACAACCTGGCCGGCGTTTCGTCGGCTTCTGCTGTTTTCTGCTAAGCAATCTGCTGTGGGTGATCTGGGGCTGGCACGCCGAGGCCTGGGCGCTGATTACGCTGCAGGTCTGCCTGGCGCTGATGAACCTGCGCGGCGTGAAGAAGAACGATGCCCCCGCACAGCCCGAGCCAGACACTCCCCGCGCTTAAATTGCGAGAGTGCGATCGCTGTCTATACTCCGAATCGTAGGCGTACCTGATTGAGTTCCGACTGCGCGTGCAAGCGTCCAGCTCAACCCCGAGCGTTTCGGTGGTCGTGCTGGGCAGAATCGGACTGATCGAAAACGTAGCTGGCATGACGGGAATGGTTTCCCCGGCCAGCCGATTTTCGGCGGTGCGATGGCGGTCGGCGGGATAACAAGAATCATAAGGGGAACCCGCAATGTCTCGACATCCATGCATCTGGATGGGGCTTGGGCTTTGGGCAATATTTGGCCAGGCTCAGGCGGCCTGGGACGTGAACATGCGCTCCGGTGCCACCGACGTCAGTCGGTCGGTGTTCGATCTGCACATGGCGATTTTCTGGATCTGCGTGGTCATCGGCGTGCTGGTGTTCGGCGTGATGATCTATTCGATGATCGCGCACCGCCGCTCCAAGCGTCAGCATTCCGCTCACTTCCATGAGAACACCCGCGTCGAGGTGCTCTGGACGGTCATCCCGCTGCTGATTCTGGTGGGTATGGCGGTCCCGGCGACGCGCACGCTGATCCACATCTACGACTCCAGCGAATCCGACGTCGACGTGCAGATCACCGGCTACCAGTGGAAGTGGCACTACAAGTATCTGGGCGAGGATGTGGAATTCTTCAGCAACCTCACCACGCCGCGCGAACAGATCAACAACCAGGCGCCCAAGGGCGAGCACTACCTGCTGGAAGTCGACGAGCCGCTGGTTATCCCTGTCGGCGCCAAGGTGCGCTTCCTGATCACCGCGGCCGACGTCATCCACTCCTGGTGGGTGCCGGATCTGGCGGTGAAAAAGGACGCCATCCCCGGCTTCATCAACGAATCCTGGACCCGCGTCGAGCAGCCCGGCATCTACCGCGGCCAGTGCACCGAGCTGTGCGGCAAGGACCACGGCTTCATGCCGGTGGTGGTAGAGGTCAAGTCGCAGGAGGACTACGCCACCTGGCTCGGCGAGAAGAAGGCAGAAGCGGCCAAGCTGGCCGAGCTGACCAGCAAGGAATGGACGCTGGAAGAGCTCAACGAGCGCGGCCAGAAGGTCTACCAGACCGCCTGTGCCTCCTGCCACCAGGCTGGCGGTGAGGGCATTCCGCCGATGTTCCCGGCACTCAAGGGCTCGGCCATCGCGACCGGCGACATTGAGGCGCACATCAACATTGTCGTCAACGGCAAGCCGGGCACCGCGATGGCGGCCTTCGGCAAGCAGCTGTCGGAAGTCGATCTGGCCGCGGTCATCACCTACGAGCGCAACGCCTGGGGCAACAAGACCGGCGACATGGTCACGCCGAAAGACGTGCTCGACTTCAAACAGGCCGAAGAAGCCACCCAGTAAGAGGATTCGGTGATGAGTGCAGTGATCGACGATCATGGTCATGCCGGACATGACCACCACCACGGCCCGGCCAAGGGCCTCTCGCGCTGGCTGCTGACCACCAATCACAAGGACATCGGCTCGATGTACCTGTGGTTCAGCTTCTGCGCCTTTCTGCTCGGCGGCTCGATGGCCATGGTGATCCGCGCCGAGCTTTTCCAGCCGGGCCTGCAGATCGTGCAGCCGGAATTCTTCAACCAGATGACCACTATGCATGGCCTGATCATGGTCTTCGGCGCGGTGATGCCGGCCTTCGTCGGCCTGGCCAACTGGATGATCCCGCTGATGATCGGCGCGCCGGACATGGCGCTGCCGCGGATGAACAACTTCAGTTTCTGGCTGCTGCCGGCGGCCTTCGGCCTGCTGGTCTCGACCCTGTTCATGGAAGGCGGCGGGCCCAACTTCGGCTGGACCTTCTATGCGCCGCTGTCGACGACCTACGCGCCGGAGTCGGTGACCTTCTTCATCTTCGCCATCCACCTGATGGGCATCAGCTCGATCATGGGCGCGATCAACGTGATCGCCACCATCCTCAACCTGCGCGCCCCGGGCATGACGCTGATGAAGATGCCGCTGTTCGTCTGGACCTGGCTGATCACCGCCTTCCTCCTGATCGCGGTGATGCCGGTGCTGGCCGGCGTGGTGACCATGATGCTGATGGACATCCACTTCGGAACCAGCTTCTTCAGCGCCGCCGGTGGCGGCGACCCGGTGCTGTTCCAGCACGTATTCTGGTTCTTCGGCCATCCCGAGGTGTACATCATGATCCTGCCGGCGTTCGGCGCGGTCAGCTCGATCATCCCGGCGTTCAGCCGCAAGCCGCTGTTCGGCTACACCTCGATGGTCTACGCCACAGGGGCAATCGCCTTCCTCTCCTTCATCGTCTGGGCGCACCACATGTTCACCGTCGGCATTCCGCTGACCGGCGAGCTGTTTTTCATGTACGCGACCATGCTGATTGCCGTGCCCACCGGGGTGAAGGTGTTCAACTGGGTGTCGACGATGTGGCGCGGCTCGCTGACCTTCGAGGCGCCGATGCTGTTCGCCGTGGCCTTCGTCATCCTCTTCACCATCGGCGGCTTCTCCGGGCTGATGCTGGCCATCGCCCCGGCGGACTTCCAGTACCACGACACCTACTTCGTGGTCGCGCACTTCCACTACGTGCTGGTGCCGGGGGCGATCTTCGGCATCTTCGCCTCGGCCTACTACTGGCTGCCCAAGTGGACCGGGCACATGTACGACGAGACCCTGGCCAAGCTGCATTTCTGGATGAGCTTCATCGGCATGAACCTGGCGTTCTTCCCGATGCACTTCGTCGGCCTGGCCGGCATGCCGCGGCGCATCCCCGACTACAACATGATGTTCGCCAACTTCAACATGGTCTCCAGCGTCGGCGCCTTTATGTTCGGCGCCACCCAGCTCTTGTTCCTGTTCATCGTCATCAAGTGCATCCGCGGTGGTGTGCCAGCACGGGCCAAGCCCTGGGACGGCGCCGAGGGGCTGGAGTGGAGCGTGCCGTCGCCGGCGCCCTACCACACCTTCCAGACACCACCGGACATGAGCGATGTGCATGAGCACCGTAAGGGCACCGGCGGGGAGCTGACGCCGTGAGCGCGCAACAGGGCCTCGCTTGCAGGCTCGGCCGGGGTTGCCAGGCTGACCGCGAAAAGGCCCGCTACCGTCAATCCGGGAGGCTCCCATGAACGAGTCGCTGCCCACTCGGCGCCTGGTCCGCCGCCTGCTGTTCGTGGTGGTCGGCATGTTCGGCTTCGGCTTTCTGCTGGTGCCGATCTACGACGTGATGTGCCAGGCCTTCGGCATCAACGGCAAGACCGCCGGCGCCTACACCGGCGTGCAGAGCGCCGACGAAGCGCGAGCAGTGCGGGTGCAGTTTCTCGCCACCAACGCTGCCGGGATGCGCTGGGAGTTCGGTCCGCAAGCCGACCAAATCAGCGTGCACCCGGGCGCCAGCCAGGAAATCCGCTTCGTCGCCTACAACCCGACCGACAAGCCGATGACAGCCCAGGCGATTCCCAGTGTGTCGCCCTCTCGGGCCGCCGCGTACTTCCACAAGACCGAATGCTTCTGCTTTACCCAGCAGGTGTTGCAGCCGGGCGAACGCATCGAGATGCCGGTGCGTTTCATCGTCGATCGCGATCTGCCCGCCGACGTGCACAACCTGACCCTCGCCTACACGCTGTTCGACATCACGTCCCGCCAGCCGCCGGTGGCCGTCAACGCCACATCGGCCCCGGCCAAGGAGAGTCTGCAATGAGCCAACAGACCACCCACGAGCAGTATTACGTACCTGATCAAAGCAAATGGCCGATCATCGCCACCGTTGCCCTGCTGGTGACCTTCTACGGCCTGGGCAGTTGGTTCAACGACCTCAAGGCCGGGCGCGATGAATCCAGCGGACCGATGATCTTCTTCGTCGGCGCGTTGCTGATCGCCTACATGATGTTCGGCTGGTTCGGTGCGGTGGTGAAGGAAAGTCGCGCCGGGCTGTACAGCGCACAGATGGATCGTTCGTTCCGCTGGGGCATGAGCTGGTTCATCTTCTCGGAGGTGATGTTCTTCCTCGCGTTCTTCGGCGCGCTGTTCTACATCCGCTACTGGGCCGGCCCCTGGCTCGCCGGCGAAGGCGACAAGGGCGTCAGCAACATGCTCTGGCCCGGCTTCGAGTACAGCTGGCCGCTGCTGAACAACCCCGATCCCAAGCTCTATCCGGCGCCAGAGGGCACCATCAGTGCCTGGGGGTTGCCGTTGATCAACACCATCCTGCTGGTCAGCTCCAGCTTCACCCTGACCTGGGCGCACCACGCACTGCGCAAGAACAACCGCCAGCATCTGAAGATCGGCCTGGCGCTGACCGTACTGCTCGGCGCGGCATTCCTGATCCTGCAGATCGAGGAGTACGTGCATGCCTACACCGAACTCGGACTGACGCTGGGCTCGGGCATCTACGGCGCGACCTTCTTCATGCTCACCGGCTTCCACGGCGCTCACGTGACCATGGGCGCGATCATCCTCACGGTGATGCTGGTGCGCATCCTGCGCGGGCACTTCAGCCCGGAGCAGCACTTCGGTTTCGAGGCGGCGGCCTGGTACTGGCACTTCGTCGACGTGGTGTGGATTGCGTTGTTCGTCTTCGTCTATGTGATCTAGCGCTTCAGAAACCGAAGGCGGGGCGCAGTTGCCCCGTATAGAAACCCCAGCCGATGAGCGCAACGGTCAGTGCGCTGAGGCTGACCCGGATGAACAGGGCCGTAACGACACGGGAGGTGCGGCCCTCGTCCCTGACCAGGAAGAACATCCCACTGAACAGACTGACCAGCGTGGCCACTAACAACAGAACGATCGCCGCCTTGAGCATGAGCGATTCCACGACAGGGGTATTGGGGGTGGAGTATAGCCAGCCGTATCGATACATCAGGCTGCCGGCCATGAGCGGCTTCAGGCCCGGGCTGCTGCCTACCCTGCTGGTACTGGCCATGCTGCCGGTACTGGTGTGGCTGGGCTTCTGGCAACTGGAGCGCGGCGAGCAGAAGCGCGATCTGCTGGCCCGTCAGGAAGCCCGTCAGCAGGCGGCACCGTTGGCCCCTAACGAAATCGAACGACTCAACGATCCAGCATTCGCCCGCATCCATCTGCAGGGTCGCTTCGATGCCGAACACAGCTTTCTGCTCGACAGCCGCACCCGCGACGGCCAGGTCGGCGTCGAGCTGCTGCAACCCTTCCGTGACGAACTCAGCGGCCGCTGGGTGATGGTCAACCGCGGCTGGATTCCCTGGCCAGACCGCCGCATAGCGCCGGCCTTCGACACGCCGGCACAGCCGTTGAAGCTCGCCGCCTGGGTCTATGTACCGCCGGGCAAGCCGTTCGTCTTCAGCCATCGCACGGCCGAGGGCTGGCCGCGGCTGATCAACCATGTGGACATCGAGGCGATGTGGCAGCAGGCCGGCCGCGAAGGCTTGATCCATGAATTGCGCCTGGAGCCCGGGCCTAGCGCGTACCGCGCCGACTGGGTGGTGACCAGCATGAGCCCGTCGCAACACCTGGGCTATGCCGTGCAATGGTTCGCGCTGGCCGCCGCGCTGCTGGCACTGTTTATCTACTTCGGCGTGCATCAGGCACGGGGGAAGCACAGTGGAAACGATGAATCCAACCCTTGCCGGCCATGAGCCGAAACGTGGTCGCGGCCGGCTGCAACTGTTGCTGATCATCGGCGTGGTTTTGGGGCCGATGCTGCTGGCCTCGGCGATGTATCGCTTCGGTTTCTGGGTACCGCAAACCCGCAGCTATGACGGTGTACTGATCGCCAACGGCCAGGACCGTGCTGCCATCGGCGTCACCGCGGCAGCCGCCGAGCGGCGCTGGGAACTGTTGGTCACCGCACCGCAGGGCTGCGAAGCGCAATGCCAGCAACTGGTCTACCTCGCCCGGCAGATCAATATCGGCCTGGCCCGTGAGGCAGCCCGCGCCAGCCACGCCCTGGCCAGCGCGACGGTCCTGGACGAGGCCTACGAGCAGCGCCTGGGCCGCGAATATCCACAGCTGCAGCGCCATGCGCTCGACGCCAGCGTGTATGCACGCAACCCCGACGCACCGGCAACACCGCAGCTATGGATCGTCGACCCACACGGCAACCTGGTGCTGCGCTACGACGCCGAAGCCGACGGCAAAGCGATTCTCGACGACCTGAAATACCTGCTGAAGATCTCGCAGATCGGCTGACGCACTCTGCCGTTTCGCTGCGGTCCCAAACTGGCCGCCCAAGGAGAAACCGATGGCCAAACCCGGATACCGCCTCGCCCTGATCGCCACGCTGCTGGCGGTGGTGGTCGTGCTGCTCGGCGCCTATACGCGGTTGACCCACGCCGGCCTCGGCTGCCCGGACTGGCCGGGTTGCTATGGTTTTCTCGCCGTGCCGATGAGCGAGCACAAGCAGAGTCTTGCTGCGCTGCGCTTTCCCGAGGCTCCACTGGAAGTGGCCAAGGGCTGGAACGAGATGATCCATCGTTACTTCGCCGGTGCCCTGGGGCTGGTGATTCTCGCCATGGCGGTGCAGGCCGTTCGCCGCCGGACCGAACCCGGCCAACCGATGAAATTGCCGCTGCTGCTGCTCGCCGTGGTGATTGCCCAGGCCATATTCGGTATGTGGACGGTGACCCTGCAGCTCTGGCCGCAGGTAGTCACCGCGCACCTGCTCGGTGGCTTCACCACACTCAGCCTGCTGTTCCTGCTGTGCCTGAGGCTGTCCGGCGTATTTGCTCCGTTGCCAGCCATCGACAGTCGCCTGCGTAAATTCGCCGGCTTCGCCATGCTCGCGGTGATTCTGCAGATCGCCCTCGGTGGCTGGGTCAGCAGCAACTATGCAGCGGTGGCGTGCACCGATTTCCCCACCTGCCACGGCGAATGGTGGCCGCAGATGGACTTCGCCAACGCTTTCAACCTGACCCATCACGACATCGGGCCGAACTACCTCGGCGGCCTGCTCTACGGCGAGGCACGCACCGCCATCCACCTTACCCACCGGATCGGCGCGCTGTGCGTGACGCTGGTGTTGCTCTTGCTCGCCGCCCTGCTCTGGCGCCGCGGCCTCGGCCGGCTGGCCGGGTTGCTCGTCGCCGCGCTGGCGCTGCAGGTCGGCCTCGGTATCAGCAACGTACTGCTCAATCTGCCGCTGGCGGTCGCCGTAGCGCACAACGGTGGCGGTGCAGCGCTGCTGCTGGTGCTGGTGCTGGTCAATTACCGGCTGCGCCAGCCCGCGCATGCGGCTCGACAGACCAAGGCGGCGACGATTTCGAACACGACGGGACAGCTCGATCTGCCCCGCGCATGACCACAAGGAGAACCCCCATGGCGACTCTACTCAGCGAACGCAGCGCCCAGGCCAGCTGGCGCGACTATCTGGAGCTGACCAAGCCGAAGGTGGTGCTACTGATGCTCATCACCTCGCTGGTAGGCATGTTCCTCGCCACCCGCGCCGGCGTGCCCTGGACGGTGCTGTTGTTCGGCAACCTGGGTATCGCCCTGTGTGCCGGCGGCGCGGCGGCGGTGAACCATGTGGTGGACCGGCAGATCGACTCGGTGATGGCCCGCACCCACAAGCGGCCACTGGCCGAAGGCCGGGTCTCGCCAGCGGCGGCACTGACCTTCGCCTTCGTCCTCGGCGTCAGCGGGCTGGCCCTGCTGCTGACCTTCACCAATGCCCTCGCCGCCTGGCTGACGCTGGCCTCGCTGATCGGCTACGCGGTGATCTATACCGGCTTTCTCAAACGCGCCACCCCGCAGAACATCGTCATCGGCGGCCTCGCCGGCGCCGCACCGCCGCTGCTCGGCTGGGTGGCGGTGACTGGCCAGGTCACCGCCGAGCCGCTGCTGCTGGTGCTGATCATCTTCGCCTGGACGCCGCCGCACTTCTGGGCCCTGGCCATCCATCGCAAGGACGAGTACGCCAAGGTCAACGTACCGATGCTGCCGGTCACCCACGGCGTGCACTACACCAAGGTGCACATCCTGCTCTACACGGTGATGCTGCTAGCGGTCAGCTTCATGCCGTTCGCCATTCACATGAGCGGCCCGCTGTACCTGGCAGCAGCGACAGTTCTGGGGGCGCGCTTCCTCTACTGGGCTATCGCGCTGTACCGCGACAGCCGGCCACATGCGGCAATCAAGACGTTCAAATTCAGCATCTGGTACCTGTTCGCGCTGTTCATCGCGCTGCTGGTTGATCATTATCTGCTGCTCGATTTCTAAGCAGCTGCACTAAGGACATCCATGACCCGCATCCAGAAAACCGTCTTCATCCTCGTGGCGCTGATCGCGCTGGTCGTCGGGCTGACGGTTTCCAAGGTGCTCAACAGCCAGCGTCAGCTCGACCCCACGCAGCTGCTGGATGCCGGCATCGTCCTGCTGCCGCAGAGCCGCACGGTGCCGGCGCTGAGCCTGACGGATCAGAACGGCGAAGCGGTAAAACTGGACGAACTGGACGGGCAGTGGACGCTGCTGTTCTTCGGCTACACCTTCTGCCCGGACATCTGCCCCACTACCCTCGCCGAGCTGCGCCAGCTCAACGGCATGCTGCCGGACGCCGTGCGCGACCAGCTGCGCATCATCCTCGTCAGTGTCGATCCGAACCGCGACACACCGGCCCAGCTCAAGGAATATCTCGGCTACTTCAACGCCGGGTTTCAGGGCCTGACCGGCCCGCTGGATGATATCCAGACCCTGGCCAACGGCGTCGGCATTCCCTTCATTCCGGGGGATACCAGCAAGGAAAACTACACCGTCGACCACAGCGGCAACCTGGTGCTGATCGGCCCGGACGGTCGCCAGCAGGGCTTTATCCGCTCGCCGCTGCGGGTGCAGAAGCTGGCCGAGCAACTACCTGAGCTGCTCAAGCGCCAGCCCTGAACGTTACCTGAGGCCGCCACCGCGCAGGGCGGAGCCTGCATCCGGCTCTCGGGAAGGGCCCCTCGGTAATTGTCACGGGTTTGCTACGACGCTTCAGCCTCCATTACCGCATCACGCCTCGCTGCTGCCGACCGTCGCGCCGACCGCTTGCGCCACCAGATCACTACGCCGGTGACCGAAAGCACCGCGATTGCCACGCCCAGCACGGCGATCAGGATGCGCCCTGGCAATCCAAGGATGCGCCCGCCGTGGATCGCCGGTTGCAACAGGTGGAACTGCTGTCCCAGCGTGCCCTGCCCAGGAATCTCCTGCCCCAGCAAACGCCCATCAGTACCGTGGAAGAACAGCCAGGCGTTGCCCTGATTGCTGTCGTGCTCGCCGAAACCGGCGCCATAGAAGTTGTACTCGAAGCTGTAGTACAGCTCGGTGATCGCTTCGGTCAGGCCCAGATCGGCGGCGTGCTGCATGGCGTAGTCGTACGCCTGGTGGAAGTCGTAAGCGGTAGTGCCCAGCTGCTCGTTCGGCATCCGGCCGCGGGCCTCGTAGACGCTCGCCTCAACGGGGGAGAACAGAGAGACCACCGGCTTGAACACCTGCTCCGGCAGGTTCATCGCCACGCTGCTGACCGCCACCGGTGTGAGCAGCAGCCATAGCCAAAGGCCGCCGGCGCGATGCACGTCGTGATTCATGCGCTGGCGTTTGATCTTCCAGGCCGTCCACCACTTGGAAAGGAACGGTCGCCCACGGGGAAAGGTCAGCACCAGCGAGACGAGGCAGTCGATCACCCAGGCAATCGCCACGATACCCATCAGCCACAGCCCCCAGTTGCCCGGCAGCGACAGGTTGTAGTGAAACTCGAGAATGAAGGGCACGAAGTTCTTGCGCGAGAAGCAGCATTCGCCCCAATAGCGCGTACCCACTGGCTCACCGCTCACCGCATCGAGGTAGTGCACTACCGGGCGCTCGTCATAGGGTTTGCCGGTGGCCGGATCGTTGCGCGGCACCAGCGCCATCAACGCGGCATGGCCCGGCTCGCTGGGGAACTCCATGTACCAGACCTGCATGCGCGGGTTGGCCTGCTCGACGCGCTCGACCAGCGTCCCCGGCGCCAGCACCGGCCCCTCGCTGGTGGTGTGGTAGAACTCGGGGTTGAGCCATTCGTCCAGTTCGTGGTGGAAGGCCAGGATGCTGCCGGTGATACCAGCAAGGAACAGGAATACCGCGGTGGCCAGGCCGATATAGCGGTGCACAAGCACAAGAATCGAACGCATCGTCGGTTGTCCGTATTTCAGAAAGCACAAAGCCGCCGGCCTTTGGGGCCGGCGGCAGCTCAGCGTTGATCAGAAGTCGTAGGTCACGGTAGCCATGACATTGCGCGACTCGCCGTAATAGCACTGGCTCAGACTGTTGCACGCGGCGACGTATTTCTCGTCGGTGAGGTTGTTCAGGTTCAGGCGCACGCCAACCCCCTGCAGCCCTACGCGGGACAGGTCGTAGCCGAGCATCGCGTCATACAAGGTGTAGGACGGGATGCGGAGGGTGTTCTCTGCGTCCGCCCAGCTCTTGCCAAAGTAACGCGCACCACCACCCACCTGCAGACCGGCCAGCGGCCCCTGATCGAAGGTGTAGTCGGTCCACAGCGAAGCCATGTTGCGCGCCACCGCATTCGGCGTATTGCCGCGGTTGTTGACGCCGGCGGCACCGGTGAAGTCCTTGGAGTACTCGACGTCCATGTAGGTGTAGCTGGCGATCAGGTTGACCTGCTCGATGGGCCGCAGGCGCGCTTCGACTTCCACACCCTTGGAGGTGAGCTCGCCGACCGCACGGTAGAAGTTCTCGTTGGAATCCTTGTTCGCCAGGTTGGATTGCTTCAGGTCGAAGTAGGAGATGGTGTAGAGATCGTCGGTGCCCAACGGCTGATACTTCACACCCACTTCGTATTGCTCACCCTCGGTAGGATCGAGCAAGGTAATGTCGAAGCCGCCGCTGCCGTTGGCGTTGTAGGCCGCAGTGGCATTGGGATTGAACGACTCGGAATAGCTGGCGTAGGGCGACAGGCCGTTGTCGAAGGCGTAGAGCACGCCGACACGACCAGTGAACTGCTCGAGTTTCGCGCTATCGGACTGATCGCCGTAGCTCGCGTCATTGGTATGGTCGAAGGACACATCCACCCAGTCCTGGCGAACCCCCAGGGAGAAGCGCCAGTTGTCCAAGCTGATCAGATCCTGCACATAAAGACCGGTCTGCTCCAGCTCGCGCGTTTCGTCGTACTGGTGATAGAACACCGGGCTGCCCGCACCTACGGCACCGCTGTAGGGATTGACCGAGGGCAGGCCGTAGGCTGCGTCGTAAACCACCTTGGCCTTGCGCCGCTGGTAGTCGAGGCCGGTCACCAGGGTGTGGCTGAGTGCGCCGGTATCGAAGAGGAACTGCAACTGGTTGTCGATAGTCCAGGCGTGAAGCGCTTCGTCGGCCCCCGTGTAGTAGCGCACCAGTTCATCGGAACCTGGGGCCACGTAGCCGTACTGATAAACCTGCCCCGAGTCCACGGTGGAGTCCAGGTACTGGAAGTTCTGCCGCGCCGAAACGACATCGTTGAAACGGTGCTCGAGCTGATAGCCAATCATCTGCTGGTCGCGCTCGAACTTCTCGTAGTCCTCGTCGCCCTCGAAGAAGCTGCGCGAGATGCGCTGACCGTTGTGCGAGGTGACCGTGCCATCGGCCGGCAAGCCACCGTGGTAGCCGCTCTCCGGATCGCGCTGCAGCATCGCCAGCAGGGTCAGGCGGGTGTCATCGGTGAAATCGATGCTTACCGAGGGCATCACTGCATAGCGCTGCTCCTCAATGCCATCAACCTGGGTATCGGCATCCTTGGCCACGCCCACCAATCGATAGCTGATGCGTTCGTCGTCCAGCGGGCCGGTGAAGTCGAACGCGGCCTGCTTGTAGTCGTGGCTACCGTAGGAGAACTGCAGCTGGCGGCTGGCTTCCTTTTGTGGCTTCTTGCTGGTCATCGCCACCAGGCCGCCGGGCAGGCTGCGGCCATAGAGCACCGAGGACGGTCCCTTGAGGATGTCGATGCGCTCGATGAAGTAAGGATCGACCTGCAGGCTGCTGTAGGTGCCGCTGTCGCCGAGCAGCTTCTGCCCATCGAGGTAAAGGTTGTCCACTGAGCCATCGGTGATGCCGCGCATGGCGACATAATCGTAGCGGGTGGTGGCGCCATACGGAGTGCTCATCAGGCCCGGCGTGTAGCGCACCGCCTGGGCGATGGAGCGCGACCCCTGATCCTCGATCTGCTGGCGGGTAACCACCGATACGGTCTGCGAGGTCTCCGCCAGCGGCATGCTGGTCTTGGTCGCCACGCTGCTGTGGGTGGCGTTGTAGCCTTCCATCGAGCCCAGCGCGTTGCCCAGGGCAAAGCCTTCGACGGTCATCGGTTGCAGCTCGACGGCACCGCTCTGCTCGGTGCGACGGCTCAGCGAGTAGTTGCCCTGGCTGTCACGCACGGCCTGCAGGCCGCTGCCCTGCAGCAGCGCGGCGAAACCGTCGTCGACGCCGAACTGGCCTTGCAGCCCTTTGCTTTGCAGGTCCTGTAGCAGGCTGCCGTCCACCGAGAGCAACACCCCCGCCTCGCCAGCAAAACGGCTCAATGCACTGGATAGCGGGCCGGCGGGAATGTCGTAGCTGCGTACTGCCTGCTGGATCGCGGACTGCGCCAGAGCAGCCGCGGGCAGGACGCTAGCCAGCGGCAGGCAGAGCAGCGCGGCGCGAATGCCGAGTGCCAGGGCACGAGAGCGATTGGGACTGAACGGCAAGGCGGTCGAGCGCATGGGTGTTCCTGTTCGAATGGATGGATTTAGCCCTATGCCCAACCAGATTCGAGAAAGGGAACTGCGGATGAGAATATTTTTTATTCGTGTCCGTATCGCATCATGCGTCGACTCGTTTTGCGGCGGGTTCAAGGCTGACCCACCAGGTCATGCGCCGCTCGATGCGCACCGGCAGGGTCGCCGCCAGCGCATCCAGAACGCGTTCGGTGTCGCCCAGGGGAAAAGCTCCGACTACCCGCAGATCGGCGATCCGCGGGTCACAACCGAGGTAGCCGTGGCGATAACGCGAAAGCTCGGCAAGAAAGTCCTCCAGGCGCTGATTGTCGGCGAGCAAGACGCCAGTGGCCCAGGCCTGGTGCTCGGCACGGGCAGCCACCAGCGGCGCAACATGACGGCGGTCGAATTCGGCCTGCTGCCCTGCGCCAACGCTGGCGATGGCGAAACCATCTAGCTGGATATCCACCACACCGGTGAATACGCTCAGACGCGTCCGGCCATCCTCCTGGCGCAGCGAGAAGCGCGCTGCCTGCTCGCTGCGCACACGCCCTTCGCGACTGCTCAGCAGCAGCGGTCGCGCACGACGGCTGGCCGGAGCATCGATCAAAAGCTCACCGCGATAGAGCGCCAGCGACCGCGCGTTCGCATCGAAGGCGATATCCACTGCCGTATCGGTGTTCAGCCACAGCTGTGAGCCATCGGCCAGACGCAGATCGCGCACCTCACCCACGGCAGTGCGCTCATCAGCGGCCCACTGCCGCCACGGCAGCGAGCCACCGGCCAGACTGAGCGCGGCGCCGCCACAGAGGACGGACAGCACTTTCAGCGCCTGGCGCCGATTCGGCTGACGGCTGTGCAGCATGGCGCCGGCGCTTCGTCCAATGGCATCGCTAGCCAGCGGCTGGAACTGACCACTGATGCGCTCGACCCTGGCCCAGGCCTGGGCATGGTCCGGCTGCTGCAACCATGCCGCCCAGGCCTGGCGCTCACCTGGGCTGGCCGCGCCGGACTGCAGCACGGCAAACCACTTCGCCGCTTCCTGCAGCACACGGTAGTCGACGCCCATCAGTCCTCCGCCACCAGCAACAGGCAATGCAGCATCGCCTGCGCCATGTACTTCTTCACCATGCGTTCGGAAACGCCGAGTTCGGCAGCGATGGCCGCATAGGTCATGCCCTGCAGTTGCGACATGAGAAACGCCCTGCGCACCTTGGCTGGCAGCTGGGCCAGCATGGCGTCGATCTGCAGCAGGGTTTCGACGATCAGCGCCTGCGATTCCGGCGAGGGCGCCACCAGCTCGGGTTGCAGCGCCAACGCATCGAGATAGGCCTGCTCGATCTGCCGACGGCGCCAGTGGTTGATCAACAGGCCTTTGGCGATGGTGTGCAGGTAGGCTCGGGGCTCACGAATGGCGCCCATGTCTTCGTCCTTGGTCATCACCCGCACGAAAGTATCCTGTGCGAGATCGGCAGCCCGCTGACTGCAGCCCAGCTGACGCCGCAGCCAGCCATTCAGCCAGCCGTGATGATCGCTGTAGAGCCGATGCAGCATCTGCTGCCGAACCATACCTTCAGTTGCCATGCTGCCTCCCATGAGCGCTGCAGCCCTTAATGCTAACGCTTCTCAACAACATAAATCCACGAGCAATCGCGCCACCTGACCAAACGGATCACTGGGCTCGATCCTGGCGCCACGCTGTCGAAGCTCGGCTAGGCTTGAAAAACGATTGATTGCCGGAGAAAGAACCATGACTCAGCTGCCCCGTTTGGCCCTTTTTGCGGCCTTGTTACTGACCCTGCTTCCCGCTCACGCACAGAAAATCCTGCCCGGCCTCTGGGAGTTCAGCAGTGGCGATATTCAGGTGGATGGACAGCAGATGCCGGGCATGGACGCGATGCTTGCGCAGATGCAGAACCTGCCTGCCGAGCAACGCCGGATGATGGAAGAGATGCTCGCCGCGCAGGGGGTAAAGCTCGGCGGCAAGGGCGTACAGATCTGCCTGAGCAAGGCGCAAGTCGAAGCGGACGAGCTACCGTTTCAGGATGACCCGGCCTGTACCCAGGAAATCACCGAGCGCAGCGAGAAGCTATGGAAGTTCCGCTTCGAATGCCCTGACGCGCGCGGCCAGGGCGAAACGCGCTTTATCAGTGACAAGGAGTTCGTCAGTACCGTAAACAGCGAATACCGTCAGGGCGCCGAAACCGGCAGTTCAAGAATCGAATCCCATGCGCGCTGGGTCGCCGACGACTGCGGCACGCTGAAACCGGCACGCTGAGAAGCCGATGGCCGAGGTTCCACGTGAAACCCCCATGGCGGCTGGGTTCCAGCTACTGACTTACCCAGGCGCCTTGGCTGTTTTGCTCACAGGCTGGCTGCAGATAGCGCGCGTCGCTGGCGACACCGTAGTAATGGATGTCCTGGCGATAGGGCAGATTGGAAACCTGGGCATTGCGGCAGATGCCGAACGCGCCATCCGGGCACTGCTCGACGAACTCGACCTTGACCTCCTGATCCTTCAGCTGCGGCTGGCAGAAGCCGCTGCGAAACAGCTCGGCGGGAATGTTGATGTTCGCCTGACACAGCTTCACTTCCACCCGCTCGTCGTGGCTGTGGATGATGCAGGCCTCGGCCATGACGTCGCCAGCAATGAGTACGCCGCAAACGGCTGTCAGCAAGAACGGTAATCGCACGATTTAATCCCTCGTCGAATCGCGGCGACTTTATCACGGGCGGGCTTTTCCCCTTCCAGCCGCTTCGCAAAATGCGCACCATAGCCGCCATGCTCGAACATATCCCGACCCATCTCATCGCCGGCCCGCTGGGCGCCGGCAAAACCAGCCTGATCCGTGATCTGCTGAGCCAGAAGCCGGCCGATGAACGCTGGGCAGTACTGATCAATGAGTTCGGCCAGATCGGTCTGGATGCCGCGCTGCTGAGCACCGGCGCGGACGGTATTACCCTCGCGGAAATCCCCGGCGGCTGCCTGTGCTGCGTCAACGGCGTGCCGTTTCAGGTCGGTCTCGGCCGGCTGCTGCGCCAGGCACGTCCGGACCGGCTGCTGATCGAGCCCTCTGGCCTGGGGCACCCCGCCGAGCTGCTGCGCCAGCTCAGCCAGGCACCATGGCAGACAGTCCTGGCCGTTCAGCCGACCGTGCTGGTGCTGGATGCCGATGGCCTGAGCCGCGGCTTGCCGCTGCCCGACAGCCAGCAGCAGGCGTTGGCTGACGCCGGTCTGCTGTTGATGAATAAAAGCGAATCGCTCGACGAGGCGGCACGGGCAGCACTGAGTGGTCGCCTGCCACGGTGCCCGCTGTTCTGGACCCGCCACGGTCGGCTGCCTATCGCGAAATTGCCGGGAATCGAGGTGCGCGCCAGCGAACAATCGCAGGCGGTTGTGCTGCCGACAGGAGCTGCCTCGCTGCCACAGGTATGGCTCGATCCGACCAGAGCGATCTGCCAGGTGCAGGCGACGCCGGAAAACTGGAGCATCGGGTGGCGCTGGCACCCAAGCCAGCGCTTCGACCTCGAGGCAATTGCGCAGTGGCTGGCGCAGTGGCCATGGCGCCGCGCCAAACTGGTCGTCCAGGGCTGCAGCGGCTGGCAGTCGGCCAATGCCCTGGATGGCGAGGCGCTGGTCTTCAGCCCCAGCGAGTGGCGCCGCGATTCGCGGATCGAGCTGATCTTTGCCGAGCCCCAGCCACAGGCCGAGCTGGAAAGCGCCATGGAGGGCTGTCGTATCCGCGCTTGAGCTCAGTCGCGCGGCCGGCGCCAATCGTCCAGCTGAATCACCCGACCCGGCTCGTCGGCGGGCTGGAAAGGATGGGCAGCCAGCTCGATCCGTCCGACCTGAGCGCCGAACATGACGATGGTGCCCGGATGCCGTTGCTCACCGGTCACGGTGAACTCGAAACCGTAGATTCGGGCCAGCCGGCGCTGGCCGCGTGCGTCGGCCAGCAAGGTCAGTTTGCGAAAGGCGACATTGCCGTCGAGCAACTCGACATCGAGCTTCTTGCAATGCCGTCGCACCGCCTGCAGCGCCCGCTCGCGAATGCCATGGGAATGCCACAGCCAGGCGCCGGCCGCGGCCAGCAGCATGAAGAGGAATAGATTGCTCAGAGTCAGCATGGAGTTTCGGAAAGTAACCGGCGGGCGTACAGCTTAGCAGGCCGCGGCCCTGCTGCCGTGTCGATGCAGGCGCCTATCCGCCTCAGCTTTCCAGCCAGACGTCGCGGGCCCAGTGCCATACCGTTTCCCAGGTTTCCTCGGTCAGCTCGGCCTCGTCGCCGTCCCATAGCGTGACTTCGCCGTCCAGATCGACCACGTAGTAATCGCGCCCATCCTGGCAGATCGGGATCAGGTCGCGCGGTACGCCCGCGTCCCAGGCGTTGGCCGCAACTTCCGGCAAGTAGGTATGCGACTGCGGATCGGTGGCAGTGACCGGCTCCAAGTGCCCGTAGATGACATCGCTGACCTGCAGCAGAAACTCGCGCAAGCCGAACGGCAGGTTGATCAGCAGCTGCTCCTCGATTTCCACCAGCAGATCATCGTCCGGCAACTCCAGCGGTACCGGCACTGGCTCGTTGAGCTCGCGCAGCTGTTCGATGACTTCTTCCACATCCACCTCCTGTCGTATGCCCCTGGGCAAGGCCCCGTTTATACAGTCCGCCGAATTGGCGAGCCAGTTCTGTCGCGTTAAAGTGCGGGGCCAAGCGAAACACTCGGTTAAGACTTTCCCCACAACTCCCACGCTCAACCTGCACAATCGCAGACCTTAGGTAGCAACTTGCATTGGTGCCTGCCCGCCACCTCCGGTCCGTACCGGGCCTGAACAAGGACACACACAATGGCCACTACCGAAGCTCGGGACCTGCTCGCGGCGATCGACCGATGCGCCGATGAACCCATCCATATACCTGGCAGCATCCAGCCCCACGGGTTTCTGCTGGTGGTCAGCGAGCCGGAACTGCACGTGCAGCAGGCCAGCGAGAACGTCCAGCAGTGGCTTGGCGTCGAGGCGCAGTCACTGCTCGGTCAACCGCTATCGAACCTGCTGCCGACGGCGCGCCTCGAAGCGGGTCTGGCAGCACTGACCGAGGACGACCACAACCCGTTTCATCTGAGCGATGTCTGCATCCGCGTCCACGGCACCGTGGACCAGACCTTCGCCCTGCTCGGGCATCGCCACGGCGGTCACCTGATTCTTGAATTCGAGCGTGCGGACAACGCGCACCAGGCCTACGACGCCCTGTACCCCCTGATGCGCACCTTCGTCGTTCAGTTGCAGGAGACGCGCGAGCTTGAAGCGCTGTGCCAACTGGCGGTGCGCGAGGTCAAGCGCATCACCGGTTTCGGCCGCGTCAAGGCTTACCGTTTCGATGCCGAAGACAATGGGCTGGTGCTGGCTGAGGTCGCTGATCCCGGCTATCCGAGCTATCTGGGACTGTGCTTTCCCGCCGCGGACATACCGCCACAGGCACGCCGCCTGTACCGGGAGAACCTGATCCGCGTGATTCAGGACGCCAACTACACGCCCTCCCCTCTGGTGCCTGCACTGAACCCGGTTTCGGGAGCGCCGCTGGACCTGAGCTTTGCCGCATTGCGCAGCGTCTCCCCGGTGCATCTGCAATACATGCGCAATATGGGCACGCTGGCGTCGATGTCGATCTCCATCGTCATTCGCGACCGCCTCTGGGGCCTGATCTCCTGCCATGATGCCGAACCGCGCGCGGTCAGCTACCAGACCCGCACCGCCTGCGAACTGCTCGGCCGCATCCTTTCGCTGCAGATCGAAGCGCGGGAAACGGAAACCCTGGCCCAGCGCAAACTGGAACTGCGCCACCAGATCGTGCATCTGCTCTCGGCCATGGCCGACCGTGACAGCGTGGTCGAGGGCTTCCGCCACCTGCCGGACGTCGTGCTGGGTTTCGCTGCAGCCGACGGTGCGGCGATCATTTCCGCGGACAAATGCGAAACCGTCGGCAATACACCCGACCACCTGCAGATCCTGCGGTTGACCGAATGGCTGGGCGAACGACGCGACCAGCTGATCTTTCATAGCGACTGCATCAGCGGGGACATTCCCGAGATGCCGGAGCTGGCCGGCCACTGCGCCGGCGTCATGGCGATTTCCATCTCGCGCTTGCACGCGCATTACCTCATCTGGTTCCGCCAGGAGCAGATCAAGACGGTCAATTGGGCAGGCGCGCCGGAAAAACAGGTCGACCGCCAGAGCGGTGCACTCAGCCCGCGGCACAGCTTCGCGCGCTGGCAGGAAACCTTGCGCGGCTATGCGCAGCCCTGGGACCCGGTGGTCATCGAAGGGGCGCTGGAGCTGCGCAACGCGGTGCTTGGCATCGTCTTGCGCAAGGCCGAGGAAATGGCTCAGCTGGCCGGCGAACTGCGCGCCAGCAACAAGGAACTGGAGGCCTTTTCCTACAGCGTGTCCCACGATCTGCGCGCGCCGTTACGGCATATCGCCGGCTACACCGAACTGCTCAGCGAGATGGAAAGCAGCCAGCTGAGCGAACGCGGTATGCGCTTTCTCGACAACATTGCCGACGCCGCGCGCTTTGCCGGCACGCTGGTGGACAACCTGCTGAGCTTTTCACAGATGGGTCGCGCGGCGCTGCGCCTGACGGATGTGGATCTGGAAGCGCTGGTCGCCTCGATCCGCGAGGAGCTGGCGCCTGATTGCGAGGGCCGTCAGATCGAGTGGCACCTGTTGCCGATGCCGATCGTCGTGGCTGATGCGGCCTTCCTCCATATGGTGTTGCGCAACCTCATCGACAACGCGGTCAAGTACAGCCGTACCCGTGAGGTCGCCGTGATCGAAGTGGGTGCCGAGCAACGCGCCGGCGAAGTCGTGGTCTACGTGCGCGACAACGGCGTCGGCTTCGACATGCAGTACGCCGGCAAGCTGTTCGGCGTATTCCAGCGACTGCACCGCATGGAGGAGTTCGAGGGCACCGGTATCGGCCTGGCCAGCGTACACCGGATCATCGAGCGCCACGATGGCCGGGTCTGGGCCGAAGGCCAGCTGGACAAGGGCGCCACCTTCTATTTCTCTCTACCCAAACTGACCTATACGTCCTCCCTCTTGGACCGAGACATCTGATGCTGAAACCGATACTGCTGGTGGAAGACAACCCCCACGACCTGGAACTCACGCTGATCGCGCTGGAGCGCAGCCAGCTGGCCAACGAAGTGGTGATCATGCGTGACGGCGCCGAAGCGCTGAGCTACCTGCAGCGCACCGGTGCCTACGCCGAGCGAGTCGACGGCAACCCTGCCGTGCTGTTGCTGGACCTCAAACTGCCCAAGGTCGACGGACTGGAAGTGCTCAAGACGGTGCGCGAGACCGCCGAGTTGCGCAGCATTCCGGTGGTCATGCTGACTTCCTCGCGGGAGGAGCCCGACCTGCTGAAAGCCTATGAACTCGGGGTGAACGCTTACGTGGTCAAACCGGTCGAATTCAAGGATTTCGTCGCCGCAATCTCCGATCTCGGTATTTTCTGGGCAGTACTCAACGAGCCGCCACCTGGTTCGCTGCGACTCAAGCGTGTACGCAACAAAGAAGAAAAGCACTGAACGAGCCTCTGCCCGCCAATGCCTGGCGGGCCGTCACGACGACTCCTGCATCCTCGACAGGATAGATATGCCAGCGTCAAAGAACATCAGCGTCCTGTTCATCGAGGACAGCCCGCACGACGCCGAACTGGCCCAGCTGGCCCTGGAGCGCAGTGGCTACACGCTGCACACCGAGCTGGTCTACAGCCACGCCGGGGTCGTCGAAGCGCTGCAGCGGCGATCCTTCGACCTGATCCTGGCGGACTTCATTCTGCCCGGCTTCTCCGGTAGCCAGGCGTTGCAGGAAGCACAGCGGCTGGCGCCACAGACGCCTTTCATCTTTCTCTCCGGCGTATTCGGCGAAGAGCACGCAGTCAACATGATGCGCTCCGGCGCCGTCGACTATGTGCTCAAGCAGAAACTCGGCTTCCTGCCCAAGGCCGTCGAACGGGCGCTAGCGGAGGTCAACGAGCGCCGTCGCCGGCTACAGGCCGAGCAGGCGCTGCGTGAAGTGGAAGTGCGCGCGCGCCTGGCCATCGACGCGGCGCGCCTGGGCATGTGGGACTACGAGCCGCAGAGCGACACGCTGATCTGGGACGAGCGCTGCCGGGCCATGCTAGAAGTCGATACACAGACCCCGGTCGACATGCCGCTGTTCGAGAGCCTCTGCCATCCGGACGATCGCGAACGGATACGCGACCAGGTCGCCGGTGCCATTTCCGGTGAGAATGCCGGCGAGTTCTGTACCACCTACCGCGTGCTTTTCAAAGACGGCAGCCTGCGCTGGATGGAAACCCGCGGCCAGGCCTTCTTCGAAGGCGGCCAGTGCACCCGCTTCGTCGGCGTGGTGATGGACATCACCGAGCAGCAACTGGCGACACAGACGCTCAAGCAGCAGAACGAAACCCTCGGCGAGCGAGTGCAGCAGCGCACGCGCGAACGCGACCGTACCTGGGAGCTGTCACGCGACCTGCTGGCCGTTACCGATCTCGAGATGATGCCGGTTGCGCTCAACCCCATGTGGGAGCTGGCTTTCGACTTCCCCCTCGAGCAGTTGATGCAGCATTCGCTGACCTGGCTGGTGCACCCGGACGATCTGCAAGCGACACGGGAAGAAAACACGCGCGTCAGCCGCGGCAGGGTCGCCAATCGCTTCGTCAACCGCATGCGCCATCGCGACGGCAGCTATCGCTGGCTGTCCTGGTCGTTGGTGGCCGATGGCGGTCGTATTTATTCCGCGGCGCGGGACATCACCAGCGAAATCGCCGCGGTCGACAAACTGGCCGAAGCCAACCGCGAGCTGCGCGCGCAGATTCAGGAACGCGAGCGTGTCGAGGCCACATTGCAGCAGATGCAGCGCCTCGAAGCGGTCGGCCAGCTGACTGCAGGCGTCGCCCATGACTTCAACAACCTGCTCACCGTCATTCTGACCAGCGCCAGCTTCCTGCAGAACGATCTGGAGCAAGGCGCGCCGGCAGAGCGCAGCCTGCGGCGGCTGCAATACATCCGCGAATCCGGCGAACGTGGCGCGACGCTGACCAGCCAGTTGCTTGCCTTCGCCCGTCGTCAGCAGTTGACACCCACGGCGATCGACCTCAACGACACCCTGGTCAGTCTGCTCAGCCTGCTGAAAAGCACCCTGGGCGGCAGTGTCAGCATCGAAACCGACACGCAGGCCAACATCTGGCATGCGCTGGTGGATCCAACGCAGATCGAGATGATCATCCTCAACCTGGCGATCAACGCCCGCGACGCCATGGGCGATAGCGGGCGATTGACGCTGGGTACACGCAATGTGGTGATCACCGAACCGGCGCTGCGCGCCGAGGACCCGAGCCCCGGGGAATATGTCGTACTTTCGGTCACCGATACCGGCACCGGCATGAGCGAAGAGGTGCTGAGCAAGGCGTTCGAGCCGTTCTTCACCACCAAGGAGGTCGGCAAGGGCTCGGGGCTGGGCCTGGCTCAGGTATTCGGTTTCGCCAAGCAGTCCGGCGGTGGTGCACGCATCGAAAGCCGTCCGGGCGCCGGGACCACGGTAAAGGTATTCCTGCCGCGTACCGAGCCACCGGCAGCAACGGAGCCGACCGCTGCCCTGAGCGCCGGCAGCCAGGAAGACAACAGTCAGCATCGCATTCTGCTGGTCGATGACGATCACGCCGTGCGCGAAGTGACCGCGCAGATGCTGCAGAACCTTGGTTTCGCAGTCATCGAAGCAGACAGCGGCGAGCATGCCTTGCAGCTGCTCGGAGAAGGCATCGAAGTCGATCTGCTGCTGGCGGATTTCGCCATGCCCGGAATGAATGGCGGCGAACTGGCACGGGCGGTACGGGTGGGCCAGCCCGAGCTGCCGGTGATATTCGTGACGGGCTATGCCGAGCTGTGTGAATTGGGCCTGGTTGGTTACTCGATCATCCAGAAGCCGTTTCGTGAAGATCAGCTGGCCAACAAGATTCACCTCGCATTGCGCGAAGGCAGCCTGACCGATGGCTGAGCTAAGGACACGTCTCAGACAGGCGACAGCTGCTCTGCACGAGCAAGTCGATACCGCCTACTCAGGCTTCGCTCTGGTCCAGCCGGACGACTATCGGCGCTTCCTGCGTGCTCACGCCCGGGTGCTGAGCGCCACGGAAATTGCGCTGGAACAGGCCGGCGTCGCCGAGCTGCTCGACGACTGGCCGATGCGCGCGCGCCGGCACGCGCTGCTGGCCGATCTGGCTGAACTGGGCTGCCCTGCTCCCGCGCCGCTGCAGGCGCCGCGAATAAACGACATAGCCAGCTGCTGGGGCGCGGTCTACGTGCTCGAAGGATCGCGCCTGGGCGGGCGGGTACTGGCCCGACGCATACGCCTGGGCGACCCGACAGCACCGGTTCGCTTCCTTGAGCATGGTGACGTCGCGAGGCTCTGGCCGGCCTTTCTCACGCGGCTGGAACAGGCCGCTCCCGACTGTGCCTGGGCGCCGATGCTGGCCGCCGCCGAAGCGACGTTCGGCTTATTCGCCGCCGCTGCTACAGTCGAGCGGGACTACGACTACAGCTGAACAGAAAAGGCCCCGCAGGGCCTTTTCCTTTTTGCACACGCTCAGCTGCCCACAACGGCCGTCACTCGACGGTTACGGACTTGGCCAGGTTGCGCGGCTGGTCGACGTCGGTGCCGCGCAGCACGGCGACGTAGTACGACAGCAACTGCAGCGGCAGGGTGTAGAGGATTGGCGCCAGGGCGTCATGGATGTGCGGCATGTTCACCACGAAGATGCCTTCAGCGTTGTCGAACCCGGCCTCGCGATCGGCAAAGACGATCAGTTCGCCGCCACGAGCGCGAACTTCCTGCAGGTTCGACTTGAGCTTCTCCAGCAGCTCGTTGTTTGGCGCCACGGTGACCACCGGCATGTCGGCATCCACCAGCGCCAGCGGGCCGTGCTTGAGCTCCCCGGCCGGGTAGGCTTCGGCATGGATGTAGGAGATTTCCTTGAGCTTGAGCGCGCCTTCCATCGCCACCGGATACTGCGCGCCGCGGCCGAGGAACAGCGTGTGGTGCTTCTCGGCGAAGTGCTCGGAAATCTTCTCCACCGTAGTGTCCATCGCCAGCGCCTCGCCCAGACGCGTCGGCAGTCGGCGCAGTTCCTCCACCAGTTCGGCTTCACTGGCCGCGCTCAGCGTGCCGCGAACATGCCCCAGCGACAGGGTCAGCAGCATCAGGCCGACCAGCTGGGTGGTGAAGGCTTTGGTCGAGGCAACGCCGATTTCGGGACCGGCCTGGGTCAGCAGGGTCAGGTCCGACTCGCGCACCAGCGAGCTGATGCCGACGTTGCAGATCGCCAGGCTGGCGAGATAGCCGCCTTCTTCCGTGGAACGCTGTTTGGCGTTGCGCAGCGCTGCGAGCGTATCGGCCGTCTCGCCGGACTGGGAAATGGTGACGAACAGGGTGTCCGGCTGCACCACCACCTTGCGGTAGCGGAACTCACTGGCCACTTCGACCTGGCAGGGGATGCCGGCCAGCTCTTCCAGCCAGTACCGCGCCACCATGCCGGCGTGATAGCTGGTGCCACAGGCGACGATCTGCACGTTGCGCACCTTGGCGAACAGTTCGCCGGCCTGCGGGCCGAACGCTTCCACCAGCACCTGACGGTCGCCGAGGCGGCCTTCCAGGGTGCGCTGCACCACCTTGGGCTGCTCATGAATTTCCTTGAGCATGAAGTGGCGATACGCGCCCTTGTCGGCCGCCTCGGCGCCTTCGTGATACTGCACCGCCTCGCGCTGCACCGGCTCGCCATCGACATCCCAGATCTGCACGGAGTCGCGACGGATCTCGGCGATATCGCCTTCTTCCAGATACATGAAGCGGTCGGTGACCTGACGCAGGGCCAGCTGGTCGGAAGCGAGAAAGTTTTCGCCCAGCCCGAGGCCGATCACCAGCGGGCTGCCGCTGCGCGCGGCGAGCAGACGATCCGGCTGCTTGGCACTGATTACCGCCAAGCCATAGGCGCCATGCAGCTCCTTGACCGCTGCCTTGAGCGCTGCAGTGAGATCGCCCAGCGATTCCAGCTTGTGGTGCAGCAGGTGCACGATGACTTCGGTATCGGTGTCGGAAACGAACACGTAGCCCATGTCCTTGAGCTGGGCGCGCAACGCCTCGTGATTCTCGATGATGCCGTTGTGCACCACAGCCAGTTCGTCGCCGGAGAAATGCGGATGGGCATTGCGCTCACAGGGCGCGCCGTGCGTCGCCCAGCGAGTGTGGGCAATGCCCAGGCGGCCAACCAGCGGCGTCTGCTGCTGAGCCTGCTCCAGCTCAGCGACCTTGCCGTTGCGGCGCAGACGCTCCAGCGTGCCGCTGTCATCCAGCACGGCCACACCGGCGCTATCGTAGCCACGGTATTCGAGGCGTTTGAGGCCTTCGAGAAGGATCGCGGTGATGTTGCGTTCGGCGACGGCGCCAACGATGCCACACATAATCAGGTCTCCAGATTGGGTTCGACGGCCACGCAGATCAGTTTCACGCCACGGGCCAGGATGCTGGTGCGCGCCTCGTCGCTGAGACGCTCATCGGTAATCAGGGTGTGCACGCTGCTCCACGGCAGCTCGAGATTGGGAATGCGCCGGCCGATCTTGTCGGCCTCGGCGAGCACGATGACTTCACGCGCGACATCGGCCATCACGCGCGACAACCCCAATAGCTCGTTGAACGTCGTAGTGCCGCGCTCCAGGTCGATGCCATCGGCGCCGATGAACAGCTGGTCGAAATCATACGAACGCAGTACCTGCTCGGCGACCTGCCCTTGAAAAGACTCCGAATGCGGATCCCAGGTGCCGCCAGTCATCAGCAGCACCGGCTCGTGCTCCAGCTCGCGCAACGCATTGACCACGTTCAGCGAGTTGGTCATGACCACCAGCCCGTGCTTGTGACCCAGCTGCGGAATCATCGCCGCGGTCGTGGTGCCGCTGTCAATGATGATGCGCGCATGCTCGCGGATGCAGCCTACCGCGGCGCCGGCAATCGCCTGCTTGTAAGGCGAGACGGGCTGTACGTTGTCGCCGATCAGTTCCTGAGGCAGCGGCACCGCACCGCCGTACCGACGCAGCAGCAAGCCGTTCTTCTCCAGCGCCGCGAGGTCCTTGCGAATGGTGACTTCCGAGGTCTCGAAGCGCCGGGACAACTCGTCGACGCTGACTTCGCCACGCTCATTGAGCAGAGCGAGAATGGCGTGGCGACGTTGCGGTGTGTTGCGCTTCGACATTGATATGTTTCGATTCGAAAGTTAATAGCGCGAATCAAAACATAAGCATTCGTCAGCTGCAAGCGCGGTATTCGCCGAAGCGAAGAGCGGCAAGCCCATTCAGTTGAGTGTCAGCTTGACGCAGCAGCCGAGCAGAAACAGCCCGGCAAGCTTCTCCAGCCCGCGCGCAATGTGGATTGGCCCACATGCGCTCGGCGAGACGATGGACCCTTTGCCGAACCCTGGCCGGGCTTCGAAACCCCGCGCCAGGCCGCGGCGAGCCCGGCTATCAGCGTGGCCGAGCCGGGCTTGCTTCACTTCTTGGTCGGCCGTTGCCAGCCGTCGATATTGCGCTGACGCCCACGACCGAGCCCGAGAGTGTGTGCCGGCACGTCTTCGGTGATGGTCGAGCCAGCACCGGTCGTGGCGCCGTCGCCCAGATGCAGCGGCGCCACCAGCGAGCTGTTGGAGCCGATAAAGACGTCCTCGCCCATTACTGTCTTGAACTTGTTGGCGCCATCGTAATTGCAGGTGATGGTGCCGGCGCCGATGTTGGTCCGCGCGCCGATCTCGGCATCACCGAGATAGCTGAGGTGACCGGCCTTGGCACCGTCGCCCAGCGTCGCGTTCTTCAGCTCGACGAAGTTACCGACATGGGCCTTCTTGCCCAGTACCGCGCCCGGACGCAGACGCGCGAACGGCCCGCAATCCGCGCCCTCGCCGACTACCGCACCCTCCAGATGGGAGTTGGCCTTGATGATCGCGCCGCGGCGCAGGGTGCTGTCCTTGATCACGCAGTTCGGCCCGATCTGCACATCGTCTTCGATGACCACTGTGCCTTCCAGCACCACGTTCACATCGATCAGCACATCACGACCGACACTGAGCTCCCCACGCACGTCGAAGCGCGCCGGATCGCGCAGCGTTACGCCTTGCGCCATCAGGCGCCGGGCTGCGCGCTGCTGGTAGTGGCGCTCCAGTTCGGCCAGCTGGATGCGGTCGTTGGCGCCCTGCACTTCCATTGCATCCAGCGGCTGCTCGGTGGCCACGCGCAGGCCATCGGCGACGGCCATGGCGATCACATCCGTCAGGTAATACTCGCCCTGGGCGTTACTGTTGGACAGGCGGCCAAGCCATTCGCCGATACGACTGCCCGGAACCGCGAGAATCCCCGTATTGCCTTCGCGGATCGCCTTCTGCTCGTCGCTGGCATCCTTATGCTCGACGATGGCCTGCACTTCGCCGCGCGCGTCACGGACGATTCGGCCATAGCCGGTCGGGTCATCCAGCGTAACCGTCAGCAGCGCCAGCTGCTCCGGCCCGACCTTCTGCAGCAGGCGCTGTAGCGTTTCGGCTTCGATCAGCGGCACATCGCCATAGAGGATCAGCACACGCTCTGCCGAGAGATTCGGCAACGCCTGGGCCACTGCATGCCCGGTACCCAGCTGCTCGGCTTGAACCACGTAGTCAAGGTCATCACCGGCCAGCCGCAGGCGCACCTGCTCGGCACCGTGGCCGATGACCACCTGAATGCTCTGCGGCTGCAGCGCGCGGGCCGTATCGATGACGTGCCCGAGCATGGATTTTCCGGCAACCGGGTGCAGCACCTTGGGCAGGGCCGAGCGCATACGGGTGCCCTGGCCAGCGGCGAGAATGACGATATCGAGAGACATGCAGCGATTCCTGAACGGTATCGGCCCGGCAGCTCACCCGTGCGTCTTTCCCGGGTGCAGCTGGCGTCGGTGCCGTCAAATGACAGAAAAAGAAAAAGGGTAGCCAAGGCTACCCTTTTACTCGTGCGCGATGAAGTCGCGAGTCGATCAGTGCCGACCGTACTTCTTGCGCATTGCCTCGATGGTTCGCAGCTGGGCTGCGGCCTCGGCCAGGCGAGCGGCGGCGGAGCCGTAATCGAACTCCGCGCCCTTCTCGTGCAGGGCCTTCTCGGCAGCTTTGACGGCAGCCTGAGCGGCGGCTTCGTCGATGTCCTTGGCGCGCGTAGCGGTATCGGCGAGAACCTTCACCATGTTCGGCTGCACTTCGATGAAGCCGCCGGAGATGTAGAAGATCTCCTCGTCACCACCCTGCTTGATCACTCGAACCGGACCCGGCTTGAGATCGGTCAGCAGCGGCGCGTGACCCGGCAGAACGCCGATGTCACCCAGGTTGCCGTGGGCGACGACCATTTCCACCAGCCCCGAGAACAGCTCTTCTTCCGCACTGACGATGTCGCAATGCACTGTCATAGCCATGTTCATGCCTCGGTAATCAGCCTGACCAACAGCTGCCGGTCAGGCTGGTTGGCGCCCGCGAACGGGCGCGCCAGTTACAGTTTCTTGGCTTTCTCGATGGCTTCGTCGATGCTGCCGACCATGTAGAACGCCTGCTCCGGCAGGTGGTCGTACTCGCCACTGAGGATGCCGGAGAAACCACGGATGGTTTCCTTGAGCGGAACGTACTTGCCTGGCGAGCCAGTGAAGACTTCGGCCACGAAGAACGGCTGGGACAGGAAGCGCTGGATCTTACGAGCACGGGATACCAGCTGCTTGTCGGTTTCGGACAGTTCGTCCATACCGAGGATCGCGATGATGTCCTTCAGCTCCTTGTAGCGCTGCAGCACGTACTGAACGCCGCGAGCGGTGTCGTAGTGCTCCTGGCCGATGACCAGCGGATCCAGCTGACGCGAAGTCGAGTCGAGCGGATCGACCGCCGGGTAGATACCCAGGGAGGCGATGTCACGCGACAGTACGACGGTGGCGTCGAGGTGGGCGAAGGTGGTCGCCGGGCTCGGGTCGGTCAGGTCGTCCGCAGGTACGTATACGGCCTGTACCGAGGTGATCGAGCCGTTCTTGGTGGAGGTGATGCGCTCCTGCAGAACGCCCATCTCTTCGGCCAGAGTCGGCTGGTAACCTACCGCGGAAGGCATACGGCCCAGCAGTGCGGATACTTCGGTACCGGCGAGGGTGTAACGGTAGATGTTGTCGACGAACAACAGTACGTCACGGCCTTCGTCACGGAACTTCTCGGCCATGGTCAGGCCGGTCAGTGCCACGCGCAGACGGTTTCCTGGCGGCTCGTTCATCTGGCCGTAAACCAGGGCAACCTTGTCCAGAACGTTGGAGTCCTTCATCTCGTGATAGAAGTCGTTACCTTCACGAGTACGCTCACCCACACCGGCGAACACGGAGTAACCGCTGTGCTCCATCGCGATGTTACGGATCAGCTCCATCATGTTTACGGTCTTGCCGACACCGGCACCACCGAACAGACCGACCTTACCGCCCTTGGCGAACGGGCAAACCAGGTCGATAACCTTGATGCCGGTTTCCAGCAGCTCGTTGCCGCCAGCCTGTTCGGCATAGGACGGCGCAGCGCGGTGGATGGTCCAGCGCTCTTCTTCGCCGATCGGGCCGGCTTCGTCGATGGGGTTACCCAGGACGTCCATGATGCGACCCAGGGTCTGCTTGCCGACCGGTACGGAGATACCGGTGCCGGTGTTGACGACGTCCAGGCCACGCTTGAGGCCTTCGGTCGAACCCATGGCGATAGTACGGACAATGCCGTCGCCCAGCTGCTGCTGGACTTCCAGGGTGGTCTCGGCGCCTTGAACTTTCAGCGCGTCATAGACGTTCGGTACCAGATCGCGCGGAAATTCCACGTCGATAACGGCGCCGATGATTTGAACGATACGTCCGCTACTCATGTTTGGTTCCTCTGAATATTTGAACCGTTCTTAAACCGCGGCAGCGCCGCCGACGATTTCCGAAATTTCCTGAGTGATCGCAGCCTGACGGGCCTTGTTGTAGACCAGTTGCAGGTCGCTGATCAGCTCACCGGCGTTGTCGGTTGCGTTCTTCATGGCAATCATCCGCGCGGCCTGTTCGGCTGCGCCGTTCTCAACCACGGCCTGATAGACCTGGGACTCGATGAAACGAACCAGCAGAGCATCCAGCAGCTGCTGGGCGTCCGGCTCGTAGAGGTAGTCCCACTGACCTTTCTTCACCGGCTCGGCACTCTCGTCTGCAGCCAGAGGCAGCAGCTGATCGAGCGTCGGCTTTTGGGTCATGGTGTTGATGAACTTGTTGGATACCAGGTACAAGCGATCGATACGGCCGTTGTGGAAGCCGTCCAGCATGACCTTGACGCTGCCGATCAGATCGTTGATCGACGGCTCTTCGCCGAGGTTGCCGATCGCTGCGACGACGTTGCCGCCGAAGCTGCGGAAAAAGCTCGCGCCCTTGTTGCCGATCACGCAGAGGTCGACTTCGACCTTCTGATCGTGCCACTCCTTCATGTTCTTGATCAGGACCTTGAACAGGTTGATGTTCAGGCCACCGCACAGACCACGATCAGTAGACACGACGATATAGCCGACACGCTTGACCGGACGCTCCACCATGAACGGGTGACGGTATTCCGGATTGGCAAAGGCCAGATGGCCGATAACCTGCCGGATCCGCTCCGCATAAGGGCGGCTGGCAGCCATGCGCATCTGTGCCTTGCGCATCTTGCTGACGGCCACCTTTTCCATGGCGCTGGTGATCTTCTGCGTGCTTTTGATGCTCGCAATCTTGCTGCGAATCTCTTTTGCGCCTGCCATTTGACACCTATCGGGTTAGCAGGCGGGAGCCTCTCGGCTCCCGCTGCGGCTTACCAGCTTTGAGTGGCCTTGAACTTCTCGATACCAGCCTTGAGGCCAGCGTCGATTTCGTCATTGAAGTCACCCTTCACGTTGATCTTCGCCATCAGATCGGCGAACTCGCGGTTGAAGAAGGCGATCAGGGCCTGCTCGAAGGCGCCAACCTTGGCCACGTCCACGTCAGTCAGGAAGCCACGCTCGGCGGCGTACAGGGACAGGGACATGTCGGCGATGGACATCGGCGCGTACTGCTTCTGCTTCATCAGCTCGGTAACACGCTGACCATGCTCGAGCTGCTTGCGGGTAGCTTCGTCGAGGTCGGAAGCGAACTGCGCAAACGCAGCCAGTTCACGGTACTGAGCCAGAGCGGTACGGATACCACCGGACAGCTTCTTGACGATTTTGGTCTGCGCAGCACCACCCACGCGGGATACCGAGATACCGGCGTTGACGGCCGGACGGATGCCTGCGTTGAACATGGCCGATTCCAGGAAGATCTGACCGTCGGTGATGGAAATCACGTTGGTCGGAACGAACGCGGAAACGTCGCCAGCCTGGGTTTCGATGATCGGCAGAGCGGTCAGCGAGCCAGTCTTGCCAGTCACGGCACCGTTGGTGAACTTCTCGACGTACTCTTCGGAAACACGCGAAGCGCGCTCCAGCAGACGGCTGTGGAGATAGAACACGTCGCCCGGGTAGGCTTCACGTCCCGGCGGACGGCGCAGCAGCAGGGAGATCTGGCGGTAAGCCACAGCCTGCTTGGACAGATCGTCATACACGATCAGCGCGTCTTCACCGCGGTCGCGGAAGTACTCGCCCATGGTGCAACCAGCATACGGAGCCAGGAACTGCAGCGCAGCGGATTCGGAAGCCGACGCAGCCACAACGATGGTGTTGTGCATGGCGCCGTGCTCTTCCAGCTTGCGCACCACGTTGGCGATGGTCGACTGCTTCTGACCGATGGCTACGTAGACGCAGCGGATGCCGCTGTTCTTCTGGTTGATGATGGCGTCGATGGCCAGGGCGGTCTTACCGATCTGACGGTCACCGATGATCAGCTCGCGCTGGCCACGGCCTACCGGGATCATGGCGTCGACCGACTTGTAACCGGTCTGCACCGGCTGGTCGACGGACTTACGCCAGATCACGCCAGGCGCGACCTTCTCGACCGCGTCAGTTGCCTGGGCATTGATCGGGCCTTTGCCGTCGATCGGGTTACCCAGTGCGTCGACTACGCGACCCAGCAGTTCCGGACCAACCGGAACTTCGAGGATGCGGCCGGTGCACTTGGCGCTCATGCCTTCGGTCAGGCCCAGGTAGTTACCCAGAACCACGGCACCTACGGAGTCCTGCTCCAGGTTCAGTGCCATACCAAAGACGCCGCCAGGGAACTCGATCATTTCGCCGTACATGACGTCGGCCAGACCGTAGATACGTACGATACCGTCAGAAACGCTGACGACGGTGCCCTCATTACGGGCTTGAGCAGCGACATTCGATTTCTCGATGCGCTGCTTGATGATTTCACTAATCTCGGAAGGATTCAGTTGCTGCATGCCATGACCCTCAAATCAGGATTTCAACGATTCGGCCAACTGGCTCAGTTTGCCGCGGACCGAACCGTCGACAACCACATCACCGGCGCGAATCAACACGCCACCGATCAGAGCAGGATTCACGGCCTGCTGGAGGTTGACGGTGCGATCTAGCCGCTTCGACAGGGCGGCAGCCAAAGTTTGGAGTTGCTCGTTGCTGAGCTCGAAGGCGGTTTCAACTTCTGCCTCGAGCGTTTTCTCGGCTTGCGCCTTGATGTCCTCGTACAGCTCCCATACGGTCGGCAGAACCGACAGGCGATCATTTTCGCCAAGGGTCTGGACGTAGTTGCGGAAAGCTTCGTCGGCATCGTCACCGAGTAGACGCACCAGCCCCTGGACCTTGCTTTCGCTGGTCAGGCGGGGGTCGTTCAGCAACGCTGCGACTTCTGGGACTTCAACAGCGATGGCGGCCAGGTTCAGCATTTTCGACCAGGAATCGGTCTGTCCTGCGGCGCTGGCGAACTCGAAAGCGGCTTTCGCGTAAGGCCGAGCAAGCGTCTGGGTATTGATCATCGCTTGCCTCGCTTAGAGTTGGGAGGCCAGTTTTTCGACCAGCTCGTTGTGCACCTTGGCGTCCACCTGGGACTCCAGGATCTTCTCTGCACCGGCGACGGCAAGAGCCGCTACCTGACTGCGCAGTTGGTCCCTGGCACGGTTCACTTCCTGTTCGATCTCGGCGCGGGCGCCGGCGACCAGTCGCTCGCCTTCGGTACGTGCCTGCTGCTTGGCTTCCTCGATGATCGCGTTAGCGTGCTTGTTCGCCTGCTCGATGATCTGGGCTGCCTGCTCCTTGGTCTCGCGGAGGGTGTTGGACACCTTGTCCTGAGCCAGTTTCAGGTCTTGCTGCGCACGGCCTGCCGCATCCAGTCCTTCAGCGATCTTCTTCTGGCGCGCTGCCATGGCTGCCGTAATTGGCGGCCACACGAGCTTCATGCAGAACCAGACGAAGATAGCGAAGGCGAGCGTTTGACCGAACAGCGTCAAGTTAATGTTCACAGCGATTTACCTCGTGCTATCTCGTTCAACGCGGGAGTCATTCCACGGCGACGGGGCTCGCCCGGCGAACCCCATCTCAAACCGGAAAGTGATTAGCCGGCGACAACGAAGATGAGGTACATCGCGATACCAACGCCGATCATCGGTACGGCGTCGAGCAGGCCGGCCATCAGGAAGGTCTTGGTTTGCAGCTGAGGAGCCAGCTCAGGCTGACGAGCAGTGGATTCCAGCAGCTTGCCGCCCAGCAGGGCGAAGCCAATACCGGTGCCCAGGGCACCCAGACCGATCATGATGGAGGCGGCGATGTAGACGAGTTCCATGTAAAGCTCCTGAAGCTAAGGGGGGTTAAGGTTTTTCGGTTAAAGCGTTAGCGCGTTTCAGTGATGTTCTTCATGGGCAGAGCTCAGGTACACCACCGTCAGTACCATGAAGATGAAGGCCTGAAGCGGAATCACCAGAATATGGAAGATCGCCCAAGGCACATTCAGGGTCCACTGCACGTAGAACGGCAGCAGAGCGATGAGGATGAACACCACCTCACCGGCGTACATGTTGCCGAACAGACGCAGTGCGAGGCTGAGCGGCTTGGTCAGCAGGCCGAGAATCTCGAGGAACAGGTTGAACGGCACCAGCGACCAGTGATTGAACGGGGTGAACGCCAGCTCCTTGCTGAAGCCACCGAAGCCCTTGACCTTGACGCTGTAGAACAGGATCAGGATGAACACGCCGAGCGACAGGCCAAAGGTACCGTTCGGGTCGGCAGTCGGAACGATCTTGAACGCCGGCAGGCCGAGCAGACTGGCCAGACCCGGGATGTAGTCGACCGGAATCCACTTCAGGCTGTTCATCAGGAACACCCAGACGAAGATGGTCAGAGCCAGCGGGGCGATCAACGTGTTACGGCCGTGGAAGGTGTCCTTGACCACGCCTTCGACGAACTCTACGCACATCTCGACGAAGTTCTGCAGCTTGCCCGGTACCCCGGCAGTGGCAGACTTGGCGGCGCTGCGGAACAGCAGAATGAAGATGGCGCCCATCAGCAGAGACCAGCCGAGGGTATCCAGGTGGAATGCCATGAAGCCCATGTCGCGCGCTTCGAGACCAGTCTGAGCGATGGTCCAGGTGGCCTGATCGAGAACGGAGCCATCAGCACGCTCGTAACCTGCCGGCAATTTGCCGTAGGTCAGGTTTTGCAGGTGGTGCTGGATATATTCAGCGGGGGTACTCGCCATAAACGCCTCAATGCTCAATGCTTCGGATTGTTTTTCATCAGCAGGAGCGCGCTTGCTCCGACTCCCAGCACCAGCAGATAGCCGGCAAACAAGGCGATCGGTTCCAGCGGTTTCACTCCCACGAACACCAACGCAAACAGCGCTGCTGCCAGAATCTGTTTACCCATCTCGCCAGACCAGAAGGACTGGATGATCGCCCGGGTCGAACGTGCGCCAAAGTAACGAAAGGCCTTGTACGCGAAATACACGTTCGCCGACAGCGCAATCAGACCACCGCACAGCGCGGAGTAGCCGGCGACAATACCAAAAACCAGGCCACATGAGACAGCGGTCACTACTACGACCATCGCCTGCATCAGCAATACGCGAAAAGCCGGTAGACGATGGAAGGGTGTTCTGTTGCGTATGTTCACCTGATTTCCATCATTGCAGCAGGCCGCGTAAATAATTGTCCGCAGTCAAAAAAGCGCGGCGAGTATAGGAGCAGGCCAGCCGGGGTTCAACACTCCGGTAGTATTTTCCGACCGGCACTACAAACAATTTGTATCAGCGGATGTGTGCCAATACGCCCTGCAATTCGTCGAGCGAACTGTAGCGGATAACCAGCTGCCCCTTGCCCTTCTGGCCATGCTTGATCTGCACCGGCGAGCCCAGGCGTTCCGCCAGGCGTTGTTCCAGACGGCTGATGTCGGGATCAACCTTCACTTCGACTTTGGGCGCTTCCTTGCTGCTCAGCCACTGGCGCACCATCGCTTCGGTCTGGCGTACGGTCAGGCCACGTGCGACAACATGCCGCGCGCCTTCGACCTGTTGTTCGGCCGGCAAGCCGAGCAAGGCGCGTGCATGGCCCATTTCCAGATCACCATGGGACAGCAGGGTCTTGATCTCTTCCGGCAGCGCAATCAGGCGCAGCAGATTGCTGACCGAGACGCGGGACTTGCCGACCGCGTCGGCCACCTGCTGTTGAGTCAGCTGGAATTCCTGCTGCAGGCGCTGCAGCGCGACAGCCTCTTCGATCGGATTGAGATCTTCGCGCTGGATGTTCTCGATCAGTGCCATGGCGATGGCGGCTTCGTCCGGCACTTCGCGAACCAGCGCCGGTACGCTTTCCAGTCCGGCCTGCTGGCTGGCCCGCCAGCGACGCTCACCGGCGATGATCTCGAAACGGCCGCCACTGATCGGGCGCACGACGATGGGCTGCATCACGCCGTGGTTCTTGATCGACTGCGCCAGCTCTTCGAGCGCCTGCGGATCCATGTCGCGGCGTGGCTGGTACTTGCCGCGCTGAACCAGGTCCAACGGCAGATGCTGGAGTTCACGGGTATCGACCTTGGCGGCCTCTTCCTGCATCGCCGAGACACTGGCGCCGCCGAGCAGGGCGTCGAGTCCCCGTCCTAGACCTCTTTTCTTGGTCGCCATGAATAGTCCTTATGCGAGGGCACCGCGGGCAGACTGGCGCTGGCGTCGCGACAGTTCGCCGGCCAGGGCCAGATAGGCCAGAGCGCCCTTGGATTGCTTGTCGTAGACCAGCGCCGGCATACCGTGGCTGGGGGCCTCGGCAAGCCGGACGTTGCGCGGAATTACGGTGTCATAGAGCTTGTCGCCGAAATGCGCCTTGAGCTGTTCGGATACGTCGTTGGTCAGGCTGCTGCGCGGGTCGTACATGGTGCGCAACAGGCCTTCGATCTTCAGACTCGGATTCAGTGCCTGGCCGATGCGCTGGATCGAGTTGACCAGATCGGTCAGCCCTTCGAGTGCGTAGTATTCGCACTGCATGGGAATGATCACGCCATCGGCGGCAGATAATGCATTGATGGTCAGCATCGACAGCGACGGCGGACAGTCGATGAGAATGTAATCGTAGTTCTCGCGGACCGGCGCCAGCGCCTCGCGCAGGCGTTTCTCCTTGGCCGGCAGATTCAGCAACGCCACTTCGGCCGCGGTCAGATCGCGGTTGGCCGGCAACAGCTGGTAGCCGCCGTGCTCGGAGAACTGCATGGCGTCCACCAGGCTGCATTCACCGATCAGCACGTCGTAGATCGAGTACTCCAGGCCGAGTTTATCCACACCGCTACCGGTGGTGGCGTTGCCCTGAGGATCGAGGTCGATCAGCAGCACCCGCCGGCGTGTGGCAACCAGCGATGCCGCCAGGTTGATGCAGGTGGTGGTCTTGGCGACACCGCCCTTCTGGTTGGCGATGGCGAAAACTTTAGCCATGGTCAGTGTCTGTCCGGGGTCATGAAGTGCGGCGCAGTATCAGCAGATGGCGCTGGCCTTGGCAACCGGGAACCTTGAGTACGTGACAGGCATCGAGACGGAAGTCGTCGGGCAGGCGCTGCAGCTCGTCGTCCGGCTGCACGCCCTTCATGGCCAGCCAGCGGGTTTCGGCATTGCCCAGATGGCGCGTCCAGCTGGTGAAGTCGTCCAGCGAGCTGAAAGCGCGCGAGGTGATGCCTTCGAAGGGTATGGCCGGCTGGTACTGCTCGACGCGACTGTGCACCACCTCGAGGTTGGCCAGTTTCAGTTCCAGCTTCACCTGTGTCAGAAAGCGCGTCTTCTTGCCGTTCGAATCGAGCAGCGTGAAGGCCCGCTCGGGGAACATGATTGCCAACGGTACGCCAGGCATGCCCCCACCGCTGCCAACGTCCAGCCAGGTACGGCCAGCCTCGGCAACGAAGGGCACTACGCTCAGGCTGTCGAGCAAGTGTCGCGAGACCATTTCGTCGGGATCGCGCACGGCCGTCAGGTTGTAGGCCTTGTTCCACTTGATCAGCAGCGCCAGATAGGCAAGCAATTGCTGCTGTTGTCGCTCGCTCAGTTCGATCCCGAGTTCCTGGGCGCCACGGACGAGCTCAGCGGCATGCGACTCACTGACCAGACTCATCAAGCGCTCTGCTCCAACCGCTGGCCGGCGTTGCGTTTCTTCAGGTGGATCATCAACAGCGAGACGGCCGCCGGAGTGACGCCCGGGATGCGCGATGCCTGGCCAAGCGTCTCGGGCCGTGCCTGGCCGAGCTTGTGCTGAATCTCCTTCGACAGTCCCGGAATCGTGGTGTAGTCGAGATCAACCGGCAGCGCGATGTTTTCACTGGCGCGCAGGCGCTCGATCTCGTCCTGCTGCCGTTCGATGTAGCCGGCGTACTTGGTCTTGATCTCGACCTGCTCGGCGACCTGCGGATCCTGCGCACCGTCACCGGTCAGTTCGACCAGGCTCTGGTAATCGATTTCCGGACGGGCCAGCAGATTGAGCAGGTTGTACTCGCGAGCCAGCGGGCTGCCGAAACGTTCGGCGATGGCATCGCCTTGCGGCGTACCGGGACGGACCCAGCTGCTCTTCAGGCGCTGCTCCTCGAGCTCGATACCTTCGCGCTTGGCGCAGAACGCGGCCCAGCGGGCGTCATCCACCAGCCCCAGCTCGCGGCCCTTCTCGGTGAGGCGCAGATCAGCATTGTCCTCGCGCAGGATCAGCCGATACTCGGCGCGCGAAGTGAACATGCGATAGGGCTCCTGCGTGCCAAGAGTGATCAGGTCATCGACCAGCACGCCGAGGTACGCCTCATCGCGGCGCGGACACCAGCTGTCCTTGCCCTGAGCACGCAGCGCCGCATTGGCGCCGGCGAGCAGGCCCTGGGCGCCGGCCTCTTCGTAACCGGTGGTGCCGTTGATCTGGCCGGCGAAGAACAACCCGCCGATGACCTTGGTTTCCAGGCTGTACTTGAGATCGCGCGGATCGAAGTAGTCGTACTCGATGGCATAGCCGGGCCGCACGATGTGCGCGTTCTCCATGCCGCGGATGCTCTGCACGATCTGCAGCTGCACGTCGAACGGCAGCGAGGTGGAGATGCCGTTGGGATACAGCTCATGGGTGGTCAGGCCCTCCGGCTCGAGGAAGACCTGGTGGCTGTCCTTGTCGGCAAAACGATGAATCTTGTCTTCGATGGACGGGCAGTAGCGCGGGCCCACACCTTCGATCACACCGGAGTACATCGGCGAGCGATCGAGGTTGGCGGCGATGATTTCGTGGGTTCGCGCGTTGGTGTGGGTGATCCAGCAGCTGACCTGCGGCGGATGCTGCTCACGACTGCCCATGAACGACATTACCGGCAGCGGGGTATCGCCTGGCTGTTCGGTCATCAGCGAAAAGTCCACGGTCCGGCCATCGATGCGCGGCGGGGTTCCGGTCTTCAAGCGTCCAACACGCAGCGGTAGCTCACGCAGCCGATTGGCCAGAGCGATCGAAGGCGGATCGCCTGCACGGCCGCCTGAATAATTCTGCAGGCCAATGTGGATAAGTCCGCCGAGGAAGGTTCCTGTAGTCAGTACCACGCAATCGGCAAGGAAACGCAGGCCCATTTGCGTCACGACACCCCGGACCTGGTCCTGCTCGACGATGAGGTCGTCCGCCGCCTGCTGAAATATCCACAGGTTGGCCTGGTTCTCCAGGGTTTCGCGGATAGCCGCCTTGTACAGCACGCGATCAGCCTGCGCACGAGTTGCGCGGACCGCCGGGCCCTTGCGGCTGTTGAGCACGCGGAACTGAATGCCACCCTTGTCGGTTGCCATGGCCATGGCACCGCCCAGGGCATCGATTTCCTTGACCAGATGGCTCTTGCCGATGCCGCCGATAGCCGGGTTGCAGCTCATCTGGCCGAGGGTTTCCACATTGTGGCTGAGCAGCAGGGTCTTCACGCCCATGCGTGCCGCTGCCAGCGCAGCCTCGGTACCGGCATGGCCGCCACCGATAACGATCACGTCAAAACGGGAAGGGAAGTCCACCACGCACCTCGTGCCTGTTCAGATTGGATTTCGGGAAACCGCGAAGTATAGGGACTAAGGCTGCGCTAAAGAAGGGCTTTGGACAAAAAATGACCAGCCGAACGCTGAGCGGTTGGATTACGCATAAATAGAAAAATAGAGAAGAAATATATAAAGAGCTTGTAGATATGTTTACTAATGGTGAAGGCAATTTCTGTGGATAAGGTTCTGTAGCCTAGAGCCTACGAAGGGTCCAGCGTTGCAAAAGGTTGTGCTGCGCCTGGGCTCTACCGGTGTAGATCGCGTGCGCTACCTGTTGATAGATTGTTTACTTATACACAGCGGTGTTATCCATAGGGTTCAGGCTAGGGTTATCTACTTGGCTGAACCTAGGTTATCAACAGGGCTCCTCGGCTCATCTACGTTGGTCCGCAGGTCTTCTCTGCCAGGTTCTGGATTTCGCTGGGGAGGGCTTTTCTCGGTCTGTGCGAGATATTCGTCGAGCGTTAGCGGGCTGCGTTCGAGTACGCCATCCAGCGCATCATCTCCATGCAGGCCGTCGAGCCGAGCCCCCGAAACATAGGCAGCCCGCCCAAGCAGGTGACCAGCGATAGGAATGGTCAGCATCAGAAAGATCACCGTGGCGGTGCCGATGAATGTGGCCTGGGCATCGCCCATCTCGATCATCACCCCGACGAGGATGAGTCCTGCACCAACCGTACCGGACTTGGTCGTGGCATGGATTCGCTGCAGGGGATCGGCAAAGCGCAGCAGGCCGAACATCGCGGCGAACAGAAAGATCACACCGACCAGCATGAAAGCCACTGCCAGGATTTCGATCATTGCTCGCTCCTCCCCTTGCGCATGATGAAGACGGCGAAGGCGCAGGTCCCGACGAAACCGATCAGTCCGAGACCGAAGCCCACGTCGAGAAACTCCCGGCGTCCGGTCATTGCAGCGACCAGCGCGGCGATGGCAACCCCAACGCCGGTCAGCATGTCCAGCGCGACCACGCGGTCGACCAGTGTCTTCGCGACGATCATTCGCCAGAGGGTCAAGGCCAGCGGCAGCATGACCAGGATCAGCAGCGTCGTGATCATGCTCACCATCTCTCGATGCGCGCGATGCGTCGCTCGAAGACTTGCCTGATCGACGCGATGATCTGCTCCGGCGCGCGGCCATCCAGCGCATGCACGTAGAGCAGGCGACGATCCTCGCTGACGTGCAATGCGCAATTGCCCGGAGTCAGCGAAACCAGACTGGCGAGCACCGCGACGCCGAGGTCGGTGCGCAGCTCGATGGGTACCGCGATGATCGAACTCTGCATGTTCGGCGCTGGCGAAAAGGCAGCGGCAGCCACTGCAACAGACGAGACGATCAGCTCATAGAGGTAGATGCCGAGCAGCTCGACCACATCGAGTACTCGGCGCAGCAGGCTGGTCATGGGCGAGGCTCCAGGATCGGGTTAGCCGGCAGCACGGCCGACAGGTAAGCGCTGGGCTCCAGCAGTGCCGCGGCGGCGGTTTGCGAAAAGAGGATCAACGGTTGCGGCATGAAACCGATCACCAGGGTCAGCGCACCGAGCGAGGCGATCGCCAGCAGCATGGGCAGCGGTATCCGGCGGGCCTCGGCGCGCGGCAGTACCGGCTTCTTCCAAAAGGCTTCCATCCAGATCTTGCTCATCGAATAGAGGGTCAACAGGCCGACGAACAGCGCCAGCCCGGCCAACCAGTGCTCGCCGGCACGGAAGGTTGCGTCGATCACGAGGAACTTCGCCCAGAAGCCGGACAGCGGCGGCAAGCCGGCCAGGGACAAAGCCGGTACCAGAAACAGCGCGGCCAGTAGAGGGTTGCGATACATCAGGCCGCCGCTCTTGCGCAGATCGAAGGTGCCGGAGGCCCGGTGAATGGCGCCGGCAAGCAGGAACAGGTTCGCCTTCACGATGATGTGATGAATGATGTAGAAGATGGCCCCGGCGAGCGCCGCCTGGGTGGATATGGCCAAGCCAAGCAGCATGTAGCCGATCTGGCTGACGATGTGGAACGAGAGGATTCGCCGTACGTCCCACTGCACCGCCGCGCCGAAGACCCCGAACAGCATGGTGCCGGCCGCCAGCACCGCGACGATCTCACGGATACCGCTGTCTTCGACGCTGAAGATCAGGGTGAACACGCGGAAACAGGCATACACGCCGACCTTGGTCAGCAGCCCGGCGAAGATTGCCGAAACCGTGATCGAGGCCGTGTGATACGACGCCGGCAGCCAGAAGAACAACGGGAAATAGCCGGCCTTGATGCCGAAGCCACAGAGCAGTAGCAGCGCCGACAGCGTCAGGTTGATCGACGGTTCGGTCTCGGGCAGCACCCGGGCGAGATCCGCCATGTTCAGCGTTCCGGTCGCGCCGTAGAGCAGTGCAACCCCGGTCAGAAACAGCAGCGTGGAGAACAGGTTGAGCACCGCATAGCGCACCGTCGCATCGAGCCGGGCGCGATTGCGGCCGATCGACAGCAGGCCCATCGCGGTGATCAGCATCACCTCGAACCAGACGTACAGGTTGAAGATATCGCCGGTGAGGAAGGCACCGTTTACGCCGGCCAGCATGCCCAGCATCAATGGATGGAAGCCTGCCTGTTCCTCGCGGCGGCGGATATCGGCGAGACCGAAGGTCATCACCGCGGCGGCAAGGATACCGGTAATGGCCACCATGGCGGCGGACAGTGCATCGGCGACGAATACCACGCCGAAGGGAGCATCCCAGCCGCCAAAGCGGATCGCCAGCACGCCCTGCTGGTAAACCGCAGCGAGCAGCAGTAGCGAAGATGCCAACAGCAGAGTTATGCACAGGCCGGTGACCAAGCGTTGCGCGCGGCGATGTTCCCACAGGCAGGTCGCCAGACCCGCACCAAGAATCGGCAGCAGTACCGGCCAGAGCGGCGCATGCAGGATCAGGAATTCGGTCACGGGCGATCCTTAGTGGCCGAGAATGGCGAACCCAGGCGCTCGGCTGCATCGATATCGCGCGTATCGACGCTGCCCGCGCTGCGGTAGGTCTGCAATGCCAGGGCAGCGAAGAACGCGGTCAGTGAAAAGCCAATGACGATTGCGGTCAGCACCAGCGCCTGGGGCAGCGGGTTGGCGGCATCGGCGGCCAGGCTGGTCTCGCCTGCGCGGATGACGGCGGGGACGTTCGTTACGATCCGCCCGGAGAGGAAGATCACCAGGTTGATCGCCGCCGAGAGCATGGTCACCCCCAGCAGGATCCGCACGATATGGCGGGAGAGGATGAGGTACAGGCTGCAGCCAGCCACGATGGCGATGGCGAATGCAAAGAGCAGATGCATATTCAGAGGCCCTCGCAGAAACGCAGGATCAGAGAAAGGATGCCGCCCAGCACGACGAGGTAGACCCCGATATCGAACAGCAGGGTGGTACCGATATGGACGCTGCCGAGAATCGCCCACTGGTGAGCCAGGAACGAGTCGTCCAGCCAGAGGCCCGGCAACCCGCCAAGCAGCGCAGCGAGGATGCCGCAACCGATCACTGTCATCGGATCGAAGCGCAGCGTGGCGCGGGCGACGTCCACGCCGCGGGCAAGTGCCAGCGTCGCGAACCCGGCCGCGGCGATCAGCCCGCCGACGAAACCGCCACCCGGCTCGTTGTGTCCGCGGTAGAGCACGTAGAGCGACACCGCCAGCATCAGAATGAAGAGAGTCCGCGAGAAGGCGGCGAAAATCAGAGAATTCATGGCGCGGCCCTCCTGCGGGGCAGCGCCCGTAGCAGCCCCCACACGCTCATCGCGGCGAAGGCCACCACGACCACCTCACCCAACGTGTCGATGGCGCGGTAGTCCACCAGCACCACATTCACCACGTTGCGACCATGGGCCTCGAGGTAGCTGGTTGCTGCGTAGAACTCGGAGATCCGTCCATCCAGAGGCAATGCCACCGTGGCAGCCAGCGCGACAAAGACCACCAGCGCGAAGCCGGCCGAGATCAGGATGTCCAGGCGCTTTTCCCGCGGCTCGCGGGTCGAGGCTGCGCGCTCCGGCACCCGCAGCAGCAGCGCGACCAGGATCAGCACCAGCAGCACTTCGACCGAGAATTGGGTGAGCGCAACGTCTGGCGCGCCATTGAGCAGGAAGATCAGCGCCGAGCCGAACCCCACCACGCCAACCGCGATCATGGCGCGCAGTAGCGATGGGGTGCGGGTGGCGGCAAAGGCACCCAGGCACATCAGCAGCAGCACGATGATCGAGGGCGCATCGAAGCGCCCGCCGGTCATGGCGATCAGCGGACGCGTACCGCTGGCCAACACGCCATAGCCGATGATCAGCAACACCGCTGCCGCGACCGTGGAGGTGTAGCGGTGCTGATCACCGTTCTGCAGAAACCGGGTGCAGCGTTCGGCCAGGCGCAGGAGGCCGGCGAATGCTGCGTTGAAGCCGAAATCGCCAAGCACCCGGGCCAACCCCTTGTTCAGTGACAGCGCATAGTGGATGCGATGCCAGTAGGCGATCAGCCCGCCGGCGAAGGCGACCACGGTGGCGCTCAGCGCAAGCATCGGCGTAAAGCCGTGCCAGAGCGAGAAGGACAGGTCCACGGTATGTCCGACCAGCACATCATTGGCCGGCTGGATCAGCCCGCGCACGAGAAAGTCAGGCGCCAGACCGAACAGGAAACCCAGCCCTCCCAGTACCAGCGGTCCGAGGTACAGGCCCAGGGTTTCCGGATGCTTGATCTCGCTGCGTGTCTTGCCGAGGTAATAGGGACGAATGGCCGCCACCCCGGCGATCGCAGCGAAAACCGCATTCACCAGAACCGCCACGGCGACCACGACCCAGCCTGAGGATGCGTTGAGCTGGCTCTCGAACAGGTATTCCTTGGTGATGAAGCCCAGCGTCGGCGGCAGTCCGGCCATCGAGATCGCCGCCATGCCGGCCGCCAGGGTGGTCATCGGCAGGCGTCGGGCCAGCCCGCCGATCTTGCTCAGCCGCCCCTCGCCAACCGCATGGATGGTGGTTCCGGCGCAGAAGAACAGCGCCGCCTTGTACAGCGCATGGGCGATGATGAAGGCAATCAGCGCGGTCACCGAGTAATCGCCGTCCAGCCCGATCAGCATCACCAGCACCCCCAGCGAGCCCACGGTGGAATGCGCCAGGACCTCCTTGAAGCCATCAGTGGATAGCGCCCGTACCGCGGCCACCAACATGGTCAGGCTACCGACGATCACCAGGGTCGAGCCAAAAGCGGGGATGCCCTCGAAGATGAGATCGAAGCGGGCCAGCAGGTACACCCCCAACTTGACCATGGTCGCCGAGTGCAAAAAGGCCGAGGCTGGCGCTGGCGCTTCCATGGCCTGCGGCAGCCAGAAATGAAACGGCAGCTGTGCCGACTTGGTGAAGGCGCCGAGCATGATCAGGATCATCGCCGGCACGGCCAGAGGACTGGCCAGCAACTCCGGCGCACGCTGCGCCACTTCAGAGAGTGAGAAGGTACCTAGCGTTATGCCGATCAAGAGGATGCCGCCGAACAGTGCCAGCCCGCCGCCGCCGGTCACGATCAGCGATTGCAGCGCGGCTTTGCGTGCTTGCGCGCGGTGCGAGTTGAAGCCGATCAGCATGAACGACAACAGGCTGGTCGCCTCCCAGAACACGAACATGACGATGAGGTTGTCGGACAGCACGGTCCCCAGCATGGCGGTCATGAACAACAGGATCAGGGTGAGGAAACGTGCAGCCTCCTCCTTCGGCGAATGCGAGAAGTAGGCGCCTGCGTAGATCGTCACCAGGGTGCCGATGCCGGTGATCAGGAGCACGAACAGCAGGGCGAAGCCATCAAGCCTCAGGGTCAGCGAGATGCCCAGTGCTGGCACCCACTCGAGGGTTTCGGTGATGGCACCGACCTCGGGAAGACTGGCGCCTTTCGCCAGAAAGAACAGGAACAGCCCGGCTGGCAACAGCGCAGCGACCCATCCCCCATGGGGAAAGGTACGGCTGACGATGAACCTGGCGAGGATCGCCCCCAGGAATGAAACGAGTAATGCAGCAAGCACGGCGCCATCCTCTTGTCGGGGATTGCTGGAAACGGCTGCGTGTTTTGATAACAAAGGTAGTTCAAAGGATGCGCCGACGGCTGTTACCAGCTATGTCAGGCGCAGCGGCAGGCGGGGTACAAAGGCCGCGAGAGAAGGATGGCTGGCGGGGCCCTGACGGGTCGCCAGCTCAGTGTTAACGGCGCTTGCAGCGGGGTAGGCGAAGACTGCCAGCGTGCCGGTCGGCACATCGAAACGCCGCCCGGGCGGGGTTGCCCGAACGCTTTTTCAATTGTTACTTGCCTATGCAGAAGCTCGAGAAGATGCGCCCGAGCAGGTCATCGGAGCTGAATGCGCCAGTGATCTCGCCCAGTGCCTGTTGTGCCAGACGCAGGTCCTCGGCGAGCAGCTCACCGGCGCCGGCCAGCGTCAGCTGGTCGTAACCGTGCCGCAGATGCTCGTCGGCCAGGCGCAGTGCATCGAGGTGCCGGCGCCGCGCGCTGAAGCTGCTTTCGGCGGTCTGCTCGTACCCCATGCACTGCTTCAGGTGTTCACGCAGCAGCTCGATGCCTTCGCCTGAACGCGCGCAAAGGCTTAGCGTCACATGCCCATCGGCGCTGACGCTCAGAGCAATCGCCTCTCCGCTGAGGTCGGCCTTGTTGCGGATCAGCGTTACCCTGCTCGGCTCCGGGCTGAAGTCCAGGAACTCGGGCCACAGCGCGAGCGGATCCTCAGCCTCTGGTGCGCTGGCGTCGACCATCAGCAAGATACGGTCCGCCTCGCCGATAGCGCTGAGGGCGCGCTGCACGCCGATGCGCTCGACCTGATCCTCGGTATCACGCAGGCCGGCGGTATCGACCACGTGCAAGGGCATGCCATCGATGAGGATGTGTTCGCGCAGCACGTCACGGGTGGTTCCGGCGATATCGGTAACGATGGCCGCCTCACGGCCTGCCAGCGCATTGAGCAGGCTGGACTTGCCGGCATTGGGCCGACCGGCGATGACCACGGTCATCCCGTCACGCAGCAAGGCGCCCTGCCCTGCCTCACGCAACACTGTGGATAACTCTTCGCGCACGCCGTTGAGCTGTTCCAGCACGTGGCCATCGGCGAGAAAGTCGATTTCTTCTTCAGGAAAATCGATCGCTGCCTCAACGTAGATGCGCAGCTGAATCAGCTTTTCGGTCAGTTGATGCACCCGTCGCGAGAATTCGCCTTGCAGCGAGCGCACCGCATTGCGCGCCGCCTGGGTGGAGCTGGCTTCGATAAGGTCGGCAATGGCTTCGGCCTGGGCGAGATCGAGCTTGTCGTTGAGAAAGGCGCGCTCGCTGAACTCTCCGGGCCGCGCGAGTCGCACGCCGAGCTCGACACAACGTTGCAGCAGCATATCCAACACAACCGGGCCGCCATGCCCCTGCAGTTCGAGCACGTCTTCGCCGGTAAACGAATGCGGTCCCGGAAAGAACAACAGCAGGCCTTCGTCGATCACTTCGCCGTCGTCAGCATGAAACGCGCCGTAGTGCGCATGCCGTGGCGTTGGCTCGCGGCCGCTCAGGGTAATCGCGATCGCTCTGGCACGCGGACCGGATACACGGACGATGCCGACGCCTCCGCGGCCAGGAGCTGTGGCGACAGCGGCGATGGTGTCGCGAACTGGATTCATGCGGCCTCCTTTCTGGATGGCAGATAGCAAAACGCCCCAATCAAGGGGCGTTCTGCATTTGGCTGTTGAGACGTCAGGCTGTCTTCGCCGCCGCCTCGATCTGCCGGGTAATGTACCACTGCTGGGCGATGGACAGGACGTTGTTGACGACCCAGTACAGCACCAGACCAGCTGGGAACCAGAGGAAGAAGAAGGTGAAGATGATCGGCAACAGCTTCATCACCCGCGCCTGCATCGGATCCGGTGGCGTCGGGTTGAGCTGCTGCTGGATGAACATGGTCACGCCCATGATGATCGGCAGGATGAAGAACGGATCCTTGATCGACAGGTCGGTGATCCAGAACATCCAGGGCGCCTGGCGCATCTCGACGCTTTCCAAGAGTACCCAGTACAGCGCAAGGAAGACCGGCATCTGCACCAGAATCGGCAGGCAGCCGCCCAGCGGATTGATCTTCTCCTTCTTGTACAGCTCCATCATCGCCTGGGACATCTTCTGGCGATCATCACCGAACTGTTCCTTCAAAGCCTGCATCTTCGGCGAAACGGCACGCATGCGTGCCATCGAACGATAGCTGGCGGCGGAGAGCGGGAAGAAGGCAAGCTTGATGATGATCGTCAGGACGATGATCGACCAACCCCAGTTGCCCAGCAGTGCGTGGATGTTTTCCAGCAGCCAGAAGATCGGCTGGGCGATGAACCAGAGGATGCCGTAGTCGACGGTCAGACGCAGACCGGGCGACAGTTCTTCCAGTTTGTCCTGGCTCTTCGGACCGGCATACAGCGTGGCACCGGTTTCACCCTGAGCGCCTGCCGCTACGGTGACCGCCGGGCCGGTGAAGCCAATGATGTAGTTGCCCTGGCTGTCCTTGCGGGTCTGCACCTGGTTGGTGTCTTCGGCCTGAGGGATCCAGGCGGTGACGAAATAGTGCTGCAGCCAGGCGATCCAGCCGCCCTGCACGGTTTCACGCAGGTTCTTGTCGTCCATGTCGCCCATGGAAACCTTGCGATACGGCTCGTCCTTGGTCCACAGAGCCGCACCCAGGTAGGTGGCGGTACCAGTGGCGGTGCTCGAAGACGGGTCGCCACTCTTGTCGCGCTTGAGCTGACCGAACAGATAACCGGTCCAGGGCTGTTCGCTCTGGTTGTCGATCAGGTAGTTCACTTTCAGCGCGTAGTTGCCGCGCTCGAGAGTGAAACGCTTGATGTAGTTGACGCCGTCAGCGCTGTAGTTGAGATCGACGACCAGCTGGTCCTGACCCTCGGCCAGCTGGTACTCGGTCTTCTCGCTGCTGTACTGAGGGCGGCCGCTGGCCTGGTCCGGACCATCCCCGATCAGGCCGCTCTGGGCCTCATAGGTACGCTCGCCGCTGCGTTCGAACAGCTGAAACGGTACATCCGGACGATCCTGACGACGCGGGAACTGCGGCAGGTGCAGCTCGACGATGTCACCACCACGTGGGTCGATGGCCACATCCAGCACATCGGTACGCACGCGGATCAGCTGGCTGCTCGGCGCCGTGGCCGGCAGGGCACTGGCCTGTTGCTGACCAGCCACTGCTGGCACGTCATCGGCATTGCCTTCGCTGGTAGCGCTGGGACTATCCGGAAGGGTTGGAACGCCAGGCTGGCTTTGCGCGGTTTCGGCAGGCAACGCTGCCTGACCGTAGTCCTGATTCCATTGAAGAACCATCAGGTAGGCAACGACTGCTAGTGCTACGAGCAGTATCGAGCGTTTGATATCCATGGTTACTCGGCCATCGGAGATGAATTGGAAGTGTTAGGGGAAGGCACGGGATCGTAGCCACCGGGATTCCACGGGTGGCAGCGTCCCAACCTGCGCAGACTCAGCCAGCCGCCACGCAGCAGACCATGATTTTCGATGGCCTCGAGCGCATAGCAGGAGCAGCTTGGATAGAAACGACAGTGACTGGCCATCATGGGACTGATGGCGTACTGGTAGACCTTGATCGAAGCGATGGCCAATTTACGCATGGGTGCTGTTGGCGGCTCCAGGTTCGACGGCGGTCTTGGATGGGCTGCGTGACAGTCGCTTCCAGAGCTTGGCGAATTGCTTCGCCAGTTCGGGATTGTCCAGATCAGCCAATCCCTTGCGGGCGACGATCACGATGTCCCAGCCCGCCAGTTCCAGTTGATGATGGCGAAAGGTCTCACGTATCTGCCGCTTGATGCGGTTACGTTCAACCGAAAGCTTGACGCTTTTCTTGCCGATCACCAGCCCGAGGCGGGGATGCTGCAGATCGTTCTCTCGTGCCAGCAGCAGGACGTTCCTGCCCGGCACCTTACCGGAAGGGGAGTCGAAGACTGCCTTGAATTGGCGGGGAGTAAGCAGTCGCTTTTCCCGGCCGAAGCCCCGACTCACTAC
>NC_019937.1 GCF_000327065.1 Stutzerimonas stutzeri RCH2
CTCTTTGTTATTCGTTATCTGTTATGATAACGTTATTGTAACGTTATCTAGATAACAATGCAACCCCTCCCGTTATCTTTTCGTTATTTTTTTTGCTCGCAAAAAAATCGCCCCGACCGGGCATGCTTTGAGAGAGGGAGTGAGCTGCCAACAGACGCTCTTCTAGCGGAGACGCGAAGCGGCGACAGCATCATGTCTTGAAGAGAGATATGGGCGCGCAGACGGCTTGCTCGTCGGTCGGTCGTTTCGCTGCCTGCACTGAGCGTCATGCTCAAGCAAGCTGGTCAAGACTCGCGCAGCGACCGCCCTCGGCGGCTTGGTCTTGACTGGATTGCGGGCATGGCAAGCTCAGCAGGCGGCGGAACAGAGCGACCGACAAGCGTAAAGAGCATGACGAACGGGCTTTGGCTCCCTGACTTTTGCGTTAGGGATCGTCACCCGAAGGGCCGAGACAAGCGCAGCGCAGGCTCGGTGAGCGAAGCGAATAGAGCCCGTTAAAACGCCCAAGCAAAACAGCAGAAAGGGAAAAAATATCGCGAACCCAAGCAAACCTTGGGGCTTACGCAGCCCCAAGCCCCGGCGCCAGGGCTGCACCCTGGACGGCATCTTTAGGCGATGCCCTGCGCGACGCTGCTGCGCAACGTCTTTGCTAATGATCATCTACTCATGTGAGTATGACATTACGCTTCGCCGAGGAAACAGAAAAACGGCCTGTACCGTTAGAATGGGTGTATTCAAGGAATAGAACGCCTGTGACCAAACCCTATTTCCACCCGATTGTCATCGGTGAAGAGCACTTCGATCTGTCGCACCTGGAGCCGTTTAGCTTTGATATTGAAAGCAAATTGGCGAAACGGATGCTCACAGTGCACGTAACCTTTTCGAACCACTGCTTTTCGAGAAGGTACAAGCCCGAACGCCACCCCGAAGGGGAACCCATCCTGGATGCCGACACACCGCGTCCGCGCACCTTCTGTCGCACCCGGTATCGCTTATCGAAGCAATTACCCGAACTGATCCTGGGACTGAATCATCCCAAGTGCAAAGTCACCCAGACGGCTGCGCGCCGCAACTGGGCCTACAGCATCAAAATCGAAGATCCAGCCGGGCCGTATTACGTATTTTTCGAAATCAGTCGAGCTGTGCAGCCTGGGCGGCAAAAACAGGATCTGAACCTGGTAGTCGAAAGCGCCTATCACGATGATCCAGGCGAGCCAGATCCCATACTGCTGGGAGATATGGCCTTCCTAATCCTCTGCGGCAAAACCTACCTGCGCCAACCAGTGGCCACAAAGCGGTAAGGCAGAAACGAAAAAAGGCGCCATGGGCGCCTTTTTCGATTCGGGTAAAGCAGATCCGGACACCGCTTCGGCTTTCGCCTCGGGTCGCCTTGCGCGACCACCCTTTCGGGCCAGAGGGCGCTCGATCTCATCCGGTTAGTCGCCCTGCATGATCATTATTGCGCAATACAGTGCGTGATTCAAGATGATCCAGGGTGAAGTCCCGAAGGCAGCGATCACGCTCTAGCCGGCCTAGTTGGCCCTCGGCGCGGTATAGAAGTTCCCATTTTCGCTCCAGAATTCAAGCGCACCGTCCGCGTTGACGAACATGTACTCTCCGAAATCAGAGCCCTCCGCATCGACCAGGACGCGCCGACCATCCAGCTCCTGCTCTACGTACTCAGTCGTCGAGACGCCGCCGCCTTTGGCGAACGTTGACTGGATAAACGTCTTACCATCTTTGCGGTAGCCGACCATTTTCGTCTCAAAACCCCAGGTGCTCAGCCAGGTGCCGAAAACCTCTCCATCAACAGAGGCATCGGACGAAACCATCTGCTGGTGTTCTTCAGCAGACGCGCCGAGCAGCGTCACTTTCAGTTCCGGCATGAAGTCAGTTTTGGCCCAGTAAGCACCCTGCTCCTCGCCCTTGATACGCCAGCCAATGAACGTCCGCTCCGAGTTTGCGGACTTCTTCAGCTCCCTTGCGAGCTGCTCCAGAGTCGCCTGATCAACCCGTTCAGCAAGTACGACTTCTAGAACCCGCTTACGAGGGGTGCTTTCGTCCTTGATCACCGAATACTGAACACCAGGAGGCGTCGGGGCCGGTTCTCCGCAGCCAACCAGCGCAATGGATAGGAGGCAAGCGAGCCCAGTTTTCAGTCCTTTCATGATCATCCCTTGGTTAAGAATTTGTGCAGCAAGCAAGGGTATGGAACTGCATAGCAAAATGCCACAAATCAGAAATTACGATCCATGCGAACGGGCCATGAGTGTTGCTGAGGCTAGTATATTGAGTATACTAAACAATTTTCATTCTCATCTATTGACAGGCATGCGTAAGCTTCTTAAGATGGAATTGTTCTCGCGAACTTCACTGCCCTCCGGGCAGCTTAGAAATTAGAAATGAACGCAGAAATGCTCAAACTTCAGTTTCACCTAACGCGAGAAAGCTTCACCACTTCACTGCCCTTTGGGCAGCTTAGAAAAAGCGCAAAGGCTTCGGCTGAGCGAGATCCGAAAGGATCAAAACCTTCACCACCCTGCGGGTGGATGCTTCACCTACCTCACGTCAGTGGGGGCTTATACAAAACCGCCTTCGGGCGGTTTTGTCGTTTCTGGGGTGCGCCTAACGGGATTTATGGTAAATCCCGCCCAGCTTTAGCCTAGCTCTGCCCCTGACGGTGCAACCCTCGGTCGATTCCTCCTGGCGTACCCCGCCTCACGCCTGACGCAACGTAGTCCCAGCTATGGCAATTTCCTGCGCCTAGATCGTTACAATTCTGTCAGCTTGGTCAATATAAGAAACCTTGCTGATAAGGCGTGGGTCGACTGCATAGCCTGCCTCAAGGATGTACCTTGTAATCGTCCTGTTGGCGGGCTATCCGAACCCATAGAGGAGAAGATCATGAACCAAGATTTCCAGTCGTGTATCGAGGCCTGTAGTAACTGCGCAGTGATTTGCGACATGTGCTCGTCAGCCTGCCTGAAAGAAGACGACGTTAAGATGATGGCTCGCTGCATCCAGCTAGACATGGATTGCGCTCAAATTTGCCGTATGGCAGCAGCATTCATGGCCCGTGGCAGCGAGTATTCCGCTGAATTGTGCCGAGTTTGTGCTCAGATCTGCCGTGCCTGTGGCGAAGAATGCAAGAAACACAGTGCGGATCATTGCCAGCGCTGTGCCGAAGCTTGCCTCGCCTGTGCTGAGCAATGCGAAAAAATGGCTGCCTAAGCCGTATGGCCGGGCCGTGCAAAGCGGGGCGGCCGTCTCAAAAGCATTTTCCGCAGCCGTCCGAGAATAGCGATGCCCATTACATTGATCGGATGATGGTAAAAGCATGTCTAACTGATGAACTTATGCCATCAGTCGCGCTCATATATTGGGCTTGTTGTTAGGCCTTGGCCTCCCCCTCCCACGGGTTAACAATGAGCTAGCCCATATCGGGGGGCCGATGCCCCCGATATGGGCTGTCGCGACGGAGTTCGCATCGCTTCAAAGGATGAAGTGAGATACCGCAGGGTGCGGTAAAAAGAAATGGACGCAGCCCTTCAAAGGCCCTGTAGCGATACAGGGCCTTTTTTAAGAAGAGGGCGTGGTATTCGATTCAATTGCAGTGCGCAGAATTCTAGTTCATAGCGAAGCTCACCCACGAGTTTTCTGATCTCGTGAGAGGTGTTCAACCTATGAATGCTTATCCCCGCCACAACCAGGTGTGGCTCGCCTGTGGCAGCATCATAGATGCGTATTCTCGCGCTCGACGACTCATGCGAGCAACGGCAAGAAAGCGGCATAAAGGAGCTTTCGACGATAGCGCGAGCCGTTCCAAACGTGAATGCCATACCAACCTTTCTCCTCGTGCAACTAACCATCTGAGTTAGCTTCACATCCCTGCGACCGGCCTGTGATGGCGTAAAGCCATGCATGCTGTGCGCTTTGTTCCATCTCGGCTTGCCAACATCAGCTTTCACCGATGAATGGTTGGATAGGTTTCGCGAACTCACCTTTTCCGGCAACGACCTCGACCAGCGTTTCGATGACTGAAATCGCACCATGATGCCACTTTGATGTCATAACATTTCTATCATCAAGAGGCATTGGAGCATGGTTGGTATCAAGGAAGAAGGCAGCTACCGCAGGGTCGGGTATTCAGTGAGCTTAAGATCAAACGTAGGCCAATGGACGTTTCGCGTTGACGTCCACCCAAGTAATGACTTGGTTGCGAGCGAGACTTTTATTTCCCCTGGCTTTTACAACACAGATGTCGAGGCGCATAGGGCCGCTGTCGAGCTGGCCGAGCTATACATTGATCGACAGCTTTTGTCGCACAAACCCTAACTTATGCGACACGCTCGCGTGCCCAAGATCTTCTGCCGTTAGGATGTCGCATAATCCTGTCGCAAGTGATAGATTACCTGCGACAAGTTATGCGACAGGGCTAGGACATGGCAGGCCAACAAATCGGTTACGCCCGAGTATCCACGCAAGGTCAGGATCTTGATCAACAGCGAAGTTCGCTAGCGCAGGCCGGGTGCCAACGCATTTTCGAAGAGAAGATCAGTGGATCCAAACGAGACCGCCCAGAGCTAGGCCGTGTCCTGGATCATTTGCGAGCGGGTGATGTGCTGACAGTAACCCGACTGGATCGTCTGGCAAGGTCAACCACCGACCTGCTGCACATCGCGGAACAGCTCAAAGAAAGAGACGCAGGCCTGCGGTCACTTGCTGAACCATGGGCAGACACCACTTCACCAGCTGGGCGCATGGTTCTAACGATCTTCGCCGGTATCGCTGATTTTGAGCGCTCCCTTATCAGTGAGCGTACAAGTGCAGGCCGAGCTGCGGCAAAAGCCAGGGGCGTTCGATTTGGGCCAAAACCTGCTCTCTCGCTTGAGCAGATAGCTCATGCACGACGACTGGTTGAAGAAGGTCAATCAGTCTCTGAAGTGGCACGCCTCCTCTGCGTTCATCGAGCGACGCTATACCGCGCACTCTCTCAATAGAGATAGCGGACGCTATGTTCAATAGCCCCCCACAAAAGCCAGCCGCCAGGCTGACGCTCTGGCGAAGCCAGGCGACCACTAGGCGGGGGACTGGCGTACCATCGGTGGCACTTCTGGTTTGAGCGAAACCGACCCGCCATGTCTGAATCTGACTTCCACAAGCGCAACCCACACGCCAAAGGCGTCTCCCAACGATCCAGGCAACTCGTCGAAGCCGAGCGCCTGAAATTTGGCCTGCTCAAGGGCAAAATTCAGGTGCCCGACGACTTCGACGCGCCGGATCCCGACATCGAGCAGGCATTCGAGGGTGATGATGCGAAAGGCGATTGACCAGGACACGCTAGAAGCCCTGATCAGCACCGGAGCTATGCGCGAGTTCAGGGGCGTGCGACATCACGGCGCCTGGGCGCTCCAGGGCCGCCTGGGAGCCTCCTGGCTGCCTGTACGCAGCAGACGTGAGCCAGTGCGGGCGTGGGCATCTCTAACGGCGGTAGGGCGCTTTGCCGAAGCCCAGGGGATCAAAAGCCTGATTGTCGAACTGTAGTAGCCCACATGTATATTGCGCGGGCAATTACGTTGTATATCTAATCGCTGATTTTTCCCGATTTTAGCAGAAAATAGCCTGATTTTCGCGTCTTGATCTTGGCAGGACGCTGTACCAGGCTATGCGCCTCGACAAGTAGAGGCATGAACCATGATCGAAACCCTCAGAGGTGCGCTAACACTCGGCATCATTATCGGTAAGCAAGAGAGCACCGAAGATCTCGAAGCGATAGCAAACGAGATCGCCGCTGGTACTGACACCCAGGACGTTCTAGACAGGCTGAATAAGCTAGGCACAGGGCTCGAAGCCGCTGAGATCATCAGCGCCGCTGTCAAGGAAGCTGTCTATGACCGAGCAAGCAATGGGCACCTGAAAAATTATCAACGACTCAGGGAGCTGGTAAAGGAACTCAAAGGCCGAGCCTAACCGAATAGCTCAGCAGCCAAGCCCAGGTTGCTGAGCCACACTGGGTTGTCATGTACCACCTGCACCCAGATCAACGCGGGCTCCATGTTCAACACAGGCTCAACCGGAGCTGTCGTGAGGACAGCCCATAGCCAGGCCACCGCCAGCCTGACCACCAGGCGAATGAGGATTTGTTTCAAGACCGTTTTAAACATCGTTCGTCATCTCCATGAAAAGGACGAACGTATTTATAACGTCACGACATCAGCCTCTCGCCAAGGGTAATTCCGAGATATCTGCAAAAAGCCGAGCAAGGTGTCCGGCAAGCATGCCGATGTCAGATAACCCTAGGCGTGGCCTTGCAGGGGATCTGGTTTAGAAGGGCTCTCTGTTCTCTGTTAGTAAAAGCAAAGCAGCTACGCTGGGGGCAGGCTAAAGCCACCCTAGTAGTAGCCACACACCATTTCACACTGGCTAGATGTCCAGTGTGAGTGATATGGCCTTGCAAAGGGGATCTGGTTTAGAAGGGCTCGCTGTTCTCTTTTGGTAAAAGCAAAGCAGCTACGCTGGGGGCAGGCTAAAGCCACCCTAGTAGTAGCCACACACCATTTCACACTGGACAAACGTACAGAAGCACGTGCAGGCATTAGTCCTTGAGCGCATTGAACACCGTCCTGGATGTGACCCCAAGCTGCTTAGCTATCGCAGATGCGCTAAGCCCCTTCCCTTTGAGCGCACGGATTTCTGAGGCCCTGTCTGCTGCTTTCTGCTTGCGTTCCTGGTCATACTCAGAACGATCTTTAACACCAGCGGCTCGACGCTTGGCACGTTCCCGCTCAGTGTTTCGCTCGCGCGCCAGGTCAGGGGTGATGATCGTTCGGAGCTGCCGTTGCTCCTCATCTGTGATGTCGAAAATGTCGATCAGCGTTTGGTTCTTCGGCGTGTAAAGCGTCGGCCATTTGCGACCGCCGAACTCGATGGACTGTCCTTCCGCATAGGCCTTGGCCTTGTTGCGCAGCGTGCCCAACTCGTCGGCAGCAAACTTCCAGGACGGATCGAGCTGCTTGGAAAGCTCATGGGCCTCGTGATGAAAGATCGCAGGGTGAACCGCACCCGACAGACACAAGAAATTCATCTGCCAGTGCAGTGCTGTGGTGCGCATCGAGTTCTCACCCACGCTCCAGCCACCGCGCAGCTGGCCCAGAGTGCGCAGATCCTCAAGTCTGGCCCAGGCCAGTGATCTACCGTTATAGCCCTTGAACTTGTCAGCCTTGGGGTTATCTGCGGCCAATTTGAGCCTGGTTTCGCGAGCCGCCTTCTGAACAGCGCGGTCAGTACGCAGCAGCTGAAGCTCAGACCGGGTGAACGGCAGCAGCTGCTCGGCCAGTTGCTCGAAGTCGTAAGACACGGGGCTGCTCATCGAGCCCTGAACATCGACTACATGCACTCGCTCACCAGAAACGCTGTGTACCGACTTAACAAGGCGCAGGACGCGCGATGCATCCCGAGCTTGCCTGTCAGCCCCCAAAGGTTCCAGCGCCTCAACCAGGGCCTTCTGGCACGCATTCCAGCGGGGTAAGGCGGCACGCGGTAACGCCCCACTCAAAAGCCACTTGGCCTGAAGGCCTCGACCGCTGAAAACCACCAGAGAGGGCAACGGGATGCCATGATCAGCGCACCAAAAATGTAGCGTACGGATCTGCTCGTCGGTCGACCGATGGGCCATTAGCTCAGATTTGTAAGTGTCGAGATCAACGAACAACAGACCGACGCGAGCTAGATTGACCACACGTCGATTAGGCACGACGAACTCAGCTTGTGATATCCAAGTGTCTCGGCTGTAGTCGACCAGGCCAAGAACCGTAGGCATTTCACTGAGTGGGTAGCTGCGCTGACGTTTCTGAACGCCGTCCTTCCACAGCAACGAGAAAAAGCCGTGGCGTGGCGAGACAGGGTGATAGAGCTCGGCTTCTGACGTGGCGTCAAAAAGCTCCAGCTGGACGTCTGTAGGTTGAAGAATTAGTGCTGACATGGCCACCACCTAGCTCTTGATGAGCGAAGGTGGCGACCTGAAATGCTTGATTTTCTGCGGATGTAGTGCATAAAATGACCCTGTATTTACCGAGAGGGGTCGAAGTTACGGTCGCCAAACTATAAACTTCGATCCCAGATTAAAGCCCGCGCCCTGCGGGCTTTTTTCTGTCTGCTGCTTTTTTGATTCTTCTGGCTACAGCAAACGGATTTGGACATCATATCAAAAATATCGGCTCACTCCAGAAGATTGTTAGAGCCCGTATTCATCTTCCTCGCGTCGCTTGGGCCCACGCTCTTTCTGCTCTTCCTTCCATCGCTCAGCCGCATTTCTCAGCACCTCCGATTTGAACGTAAGCCCCGGATTCTCTGCCTTTAGCTTCTCAACCATGGCGAGCGGTGACCGCGTTTCCTCGACCTGACGTTCAGCCTTATGCAGACGCTCAAGCTCTTTAAGATCGTGCCTCGCCTCAATTAACTGCTCGTTCAAGGCCTTGCGATACAACCTCATGTCGTCGAGCTGCAATTTGCCGCGCTCAGGCTCGACAAAGTTATACCCTGTGACCACAGATACTTTAAATGCCAGCTTATTAGTAAAGGCACTAACGAAGTTCTTTATTCCATTTTTTACCGCTGAACTCTTCTTCTTTTCTGGAAAGGGCATTGAGACGGCTGCTGCCGCTTTCTTCGCCTGGGCTTTTTTCCACGAATGGAACGCCTGGATGAGTTCATCAAGAATCGCATTGCCGGTTTTACCAACTGAAGTATCTGAAACTGCATCCGTAGATACTCCACCGCCACCGCCACCGCCACCGCCAAGCGCTGCTGAACTTCCTCCACCGCCAGCAGAAAGAGCCCCCGCTTTCATCAGCCCAGGATTTTCACGAATGCAATCAGCAGCAAGATTATTGATAGTACTGTCGATACTGCCCAGCTCGTCTTTAAGAGCTTCCGCTGTTTCTGTAAGCTCTCGCTCTGCTCGTGGATCAATGTTCTTTGCTCGCTCAGCTTCTTCCGTGCGCTTACCATGTCGCCCTTCAACTTCCGATGCGCGCTCAGCAATTGCTGCATCGTATCTGGATCCAGCGCTGCCTCTTGAAGCTTCGAACGCTTCTCGGCGTTCTTCGTAACGTTTTCCAATCTCCGCAAAAGATTGTTTTCCATACAGCTCACCTTCAAGACGAATAGCCTTGCTCATTTCTGGGAATTTGAAAGAAAAATAGTCCTCACCTTTGCGCGTAATGGTTGCGCCATGACTTTCTAAAAACTTAGTCATGTCCTCGCGGCTATTTATCGCACCTGCATCGATCTGGCGGTCGATGGCTTCGACGACCTGGCGGCGGATCGTTTTGTTGTCTTTTTCAGTATCGAAAACAGGCTCTTTCAGCTCCCGCGAAATGCTTGGATCTCGGGGGTTTTGAAGCCCGTACTTTTCACAGATATGGTCAACGAAAGCGTCGTTCTGATTGAGGTACGCCTGGTTGTTGCCGGGGCCGCGCTTGCCATCGTAATTAGGCGGAAAGGGGTTGAAGTAGAGACCCGATTCCAAGCTCACGCGGGGGATCATGTAATGCAGCTCAAGCCGATCCAGGTGCGAATGCTGGACGACCAGCAGCGCCTTGGAATCATCGTTTTTAAAGCCCGCATAAGCGAACGAGCGCAGCTCCTCGATCAGGGCTTCTTTCATGCCTGGGGTGCTGTTGATTTTGTCCGTTTCGTCTTTCGTAAAGCTGAGCACGCCTGACGTATAGCGGTTTTTGAACGACAAGCTGTCGCACAGCGCACGCATCTGTATCGGGTCACCTTCTAGCAGCTCAGGAGCGGGCTCTCGCACCTTCCATTCACCGCAATCCTTGTCCAGGTACTCATCTGCCAGGAAGTAGTCGATAGCCGCTACAGCGACAGCTGTATGCTTCGAGAGACCATGAATCATGGGGTCACCTTCGACTTCTTTGGTGACCTGGGCTTGCGGCGTTTTCCGTAGCCCTGGGTTCGTAGATCAGTGGTAAACGTTGCGACTTCAGACACCTCATTTTGGATTGCCGCCAGGCGATACAAAATGAGGTCAGCAAAAGCATTCTCGCGATACAAATTCGCCCATCTCGACAGCATGTTGATGTTGCCGTTAATGCGGCCAAGCCAGGCGTTTGCTTTTTGAATGTCAGCAGACAGATCAGGTTTCGATATGACGGTTGCGTCTTCGATAAGCTTTTGCAAGAACTTCGAAACCGTCAGGTTTGCTGCTTTTGCCTTTGCGTTCAGCATGTCGCGCTGCTTGCGAAGCACAAGCGCGTTAATCTGAACGGTGTCGGTCGGTCTTTCTATCGTGTCTTTCATAGGCATCTTCTTATTGTTGTCAAATAAACGCTTTTGCTTTTAGGGGCCTGGGGGAACCCCAGTGGGATTCAAGGGTGAAACCCTTGACAAGGCCGGAAAATGGCGAAGCCTATTTTTCGAGGAGCCTTGTTGCTTCGCACTAACAGCCTCAATAGTTATCATCATAATTAGGTTGTTCAGGCTTTTTCAATTGACAACAAATAAAAGCAAAATAGATTTTTCTCTAACCAAGAGCCAGGAAAGCCAAAAATTAGTGTTATTCTGTACTTGTTAACCAAATAATAAGAGGCCATAAAAAATGGACGCGAAACTGTTAAAAGCCATCACTGATCTAACTGCCGCTATTGATAGAAACACAAAACAAATAGAGCGCTCTGACCCAAACAGCCCAATCAACCGAATGAATTCCAAAATGCGTTTGGCATTTGAAGGGTCGTTCCAAACCGAAAAGCCAGATCAGGCAGCTGACTGATCTTGTTAGAGCCCTCCCCTTCTCCCTTCTAATGAGCGCTCGCTTTGCGCTTTCCCTGCGCACGCTCTCGCTCGCTTGCCGCGAGGCGAGGGCGGCCAATCCCTGGCCGCAAAGATCAAAAGCAAGGTTGGACAGGAAGAGGAATTGTTGTTGCAGCGACAGCGCAGCGTGCTATTATACTCAAATGAGTATGAGTAAATGAGTATTATCAAATGCGCCGAATAGCGTTCGTACAACAGAAAGGCGGTGTCGGTAAGACCAGCCTAGCGATTCATTCAGCTTGCACGCTGGCCTTCATGGGCCACAAAACCCTGCTGGTCGACATGGATCCACAGGGCAGCATCCTGGCCTGGTACGAACAGGCGTCGTCACTACCTGAAAAGCTCACGGTGTCTGTGTGCGAAAACGCTCGGGATCTCGATGACCTGAGCGGCTATAGCTACGTGATCATCGACACCCCAGGGCGACTATCAGCAGCTGTGCTGCCGCACTGCGAGGCAGTGGTCTTGCCGGTCGCGCCTTCGCCGCTGGATATCTGGGCCGTGGCTGACTCGGTGCAGCTGGTGAAAGATTTCCGCGCCACGCATCCGAGCCTGAAAGCAGCACTGATGGTCAACCGCATGCAGCCCAATACACGCTTGAGCAGAGAAGTTTTCGACGTGATCAAGGGCTACGAGCTTCCACTGATTCCGAAGCCTGTCGGTCAACGTACGGCGTACGCAACCTCGCTAGCCCAGGGCGGCTTTGAAAAGAGCGAAGAAATGCAGGAATTTGCTAAAAACCTGATTAAGTTGAGTAAATGAGTATGAGTAAACCAGCCGAAAAAAAACCGCTGATCAGCATCGGAAAACCAAAAGAGAACGTCGCCCAGCTGGCCGCGCAAAATGACGGCCCGAAGCACGCTGAGAAGCCCGCGCTAAAACGGCTGAACGTCAACATCGATGCGAAGCTGCACAGCCGTTTCAAAAAGACCGTCACCAACAAAGATCAGGACATGACCAATGTCGTGACGTCGCTGCTTGAGCAGTGGTTAGCAGTTAATGAGTAAATGAGTACACTCACTTACTCATTGAAAATCACTCTCCCTTAGTAGGCGCCTGGGCCAGCGCTGCGCGCACCTCTTTGGTCTCAGCTCGTGCCTCTTTTGCTTCCTGGCGCGCTGTCGCGAGCTCAGTCTTCGTCTCGCCAAGGCTTGCCTTCAGGCTTTCGATTTCACGCAAGGCCGCATCCAGCTTCGCTTGCAGCGACTGCTCAGAGATCCGCACTTTTTCCAGCTCGGCATGCGCCTCTTTGGCATCAAGCAGGGCAGCATCGAGACGTCCTTTCAAGTCACCTGCTGTGGCGTTGGCTGCGTCCAGGTTTGCAGTCAAAACCGCTGTTTTTTGCTCGAAAGGCTTCAGCCGCTCGACTTCAGCTTGCAGACCAGGGATCAGCTCAAGGCGAACTTCGGCCTTCGCCACAGCCTGCACCGCCTGATCCGCACGGGAACGCTCCTCTGCCAGCTGGTTTTTCAGCGCAGTAGCCTTTTCCTCGGCATTTTTGGCCTCGATAGCCGCTGCCGCCTGAGCATCTTCCAGGGCACGCTCTTTGAGAGTGATCGTCTGAATCGCCTTATCTAGCTGCCCCTGAAGGCCTTCGGCCCGAAGCTCTGCTTCTCGACCCGCTTCAGCCACCGTCTCGGCATCGGCCTGCACATCAGCTGCGCGCTCTTCTGCGCTCTTGGCCGCCTGCTCACTCGCCCTGGTGACCAGCTCGGCGACGATCTGGCCGATGCGCGGATCGAGCTCGATGTCAGCAGAGCGAACGGCAACACGCCCAGCTTTCCACTCGTTCAGCATCGGCAAAACCGTATTCGGCGAGCCGCCGCCTAACTGAGCGATGACCGCACGCACCGAAGGTCGGCCACCATCTTTGCTGATGGCTTCGGCTGCTGCTGCGACTGATTCAAAAGTTACTAGAGCCATGGGGTGTTAC
>NC_019938.1 GCF_000327065.1 Stutzerimonas stutzeri RCH2
ACTGGATTAGTCGGCGAGTGCCAGGGCCAAAACCCCGACAGCCTGCGCGCCTTTCATTGGTTGGGCGGTGGCAGGCATACCCAACACCAGCGGAGAGAATCAGTGTCGATTGCCTATGGTCGCCCAACGCAAGAACCTGTCCCGTTTCCTAGAGAACTCGCTGTCTTGATCGTGAAGAAGGCGTGTCGAATGGCAGAGAAGTTCGAAAACGAGTGCATCGACACAATGCAGCGTGATGCCCGACGCGCCCTGCAGCGTGGCACCGATCCTGCCGCCATCGTTCAGCAGCTCGGCCTCTGAAAAACAATCACCGGAAATCAAACGGCGCGGCGGTAAACCCACTTCAAAAACAGGTCATGCAACGCGCCAATCGCCAAGAAGTACAGGAACCCAGCGGCGTATAGGCCTGCATCGATCCACCAGCGCAGATCCCGGCTGCTGATTTCCCCAGCCAGGATATGGACTGCGTAAAGGACCGCCGCCCCGACCAGCCAGGCAGCAATAGCCAACGCCCATGCCTTCCTGTTCAGCGCCTCGTCTAATTCCTTGTTCATCGCATCCCCTCCGTGGTGGCAACTGCCCTGTTACTTTCAAGCATAGCTGAGCTAATACGGGCAAATACGAGCAGAAAGGCCTTTATTTCCTTTTGTGATACGTCTAAAGTGCAACGATATTAAGTGAGCACCTTAAATGCAACACAGGGAGACCAGCCATGTTCGTCCGCGCCTACCTTCGCGCCTCAACCAGTGAGCAGGACGCCAGCCGCGCCCGTGACGCGCTGGAGCAATTCGCCGCCAACCACGGTCAGCACATCGCGTGCGAGTACCTGGAGAACGAGAGCGGTGCCAAGGCCGACCGCCCCGAGCTGCTGCGCCTACTGAAGGACGCCAAGAAGGGCGACGTGCTCCTGGTCGAATCGATCGATCGCCTATCCCGCCTGCCGGCCGAGGACTGGCAGAAGCTGAAAACCGCTATCGACTCCAAGGGGCTGCGCATCGTCGCGCTCGATCTGCCGACCAGCCACCAGGGCATCGCCGACACGAAGGGCGACGAGTTCACCGGCCGGATGCTGGCCGCTATCAACTCAATGTTGGTGGACATGATGGCCGCCATCGCCCGCAAGGACTACGAGCAGCGTCGGGAGCGCCAGGCGCAAGGCATCAAGAAGGCGAAGGAGGAAGGCCGCTATAAGGGGCGTCCAGTCAACCAGGAGCTGCATAAAAAGATCCGCGAGCTACTGGCCGCCAACTTTGGGATTCGGAAGATTGCCAGCCCCAATTGGGCCGATTGCTCAACGACTACCGTGCTCAAGATCCGTGACCAGATGATCGAGGAGGGGCTGCTGCCGGCGCGCTGATTAGCTCCTTAGCGTGAAGGATCTAATCGGCCGGGTTACTTCCCCAAATCATTGTTTAGGGAAGTGATCGAGGCGCGCTAGAGTGTCGGGCAACCGACAACCCTACCCGGCAGCGCCCGACATGCCCGCATTCACCCTCGGAAGACTCGCCAAGCTCTACGGAATGCACCGCTCGACCGTCTATGAGGCCGTCGAGAAAGGCCGCGTATCTGCTGGGCTGGATGGGAAAGGGCAGAAGGTAATAGACCTGTCAGAAGCGATCCGCGTATGGGGCGAGCCACCGACAGACCCGACAGCAAAACCAGACACCCGACAGCCGGCGCCAGTGGCTGACCCGACACACCCGACAGACGCCCTGCAGCCGCTCCTGGAGGAACTGCGCCTGCTGCGTGAGGAATTGGCGGGGCTGCGTGCTGAGCTGCGATTGATCGAGCACAAGCCGGCTACGCCACCAGTGATGGAGAAGGGGGGCGAGCAACCCCCGTCCGGTCCAGTGGGGTCGTTTGCTGACCTTCTGAAAACACTGGATGGGTAGACAGAGATAATTGGTTGAGTGCCGTTTCGGCGGCGAGTAACATTGCGGTAGTTTTTCTGATTCCAGAAAAGCAAAACCCCCCAACGAGGACCAGTCGAAGGAGGGTTTAAGAACCCGAAGGTTCGACGGAGTTACAAGAGGAAAGCTTGCACACCGGATTTCACTTTTTGCGTTTGCGACGCGCTTATGGCTTTAGCCTTAAGCTAAGTGAATTATCAGTACAGGTGATCCTTTGCGTCAATGCATTTATGCATAGCGCGCATACCCCCGCCGGCCTTCACCGCACAGGAAAGATGCGATGAAGATCGAGACACACCGCCATTCAGGCAAGCAAACCGCCGCAGATCTCGGTATCTCCGAGGCAACCCTCTGCCGCTGGGCCAAAGACCCCCGCTTCCCTCAGCCGCTGCGCATTACGCGACGAGTGGTTCGCTACGACCTGGAAGCGATCAAACGCCACCTGTCCGGGGAGGCGTGATCTATGACCGTCCATATTCAAAGGCCCTCAATCGGCCTGGCGATGCCTGCTGCCCTGTCGAAAATCAGCCCCATTGAACACTTCAAGTCTCTGCCAAAGGCACGCAAAGGGTCTGGTGAGTGGTGGGCTGCCTGCTGCCCGGCGCATGAGGACAAAAGCCCTAGCCTCGGTTTCACAGAACACAGTAACGGCGACATCGGCTTTGTCTGCCGCGCTGGCTGCGACAAGGAAAGCATTCTAGGGGCGATGGGCCTAACCTGGTCGGATGTGTTTGCCGATGGCATGACCTTGACCGCTCGCGTCCAGTACCACCGCAAGAACCTGGAGAGCGAGCGGCGAAACCTGGACGTCCTTGTGAGCATTGCCGAGGCCAACCCGGCCGACGTGCTGGAGTCTGAAATCCCATTGGTGGCGAAGTCTCAGGCGCGTTTAGAGGCGATTGCCGCCGAGCTCAAAGAGATTGAGCGCGCCCACCTGGATATGCCGCTGGAGTCTCCGCAGGCCATCTATCACCCGAGCCAAATCGTCTGGAGGCAGGACAAGGAAACCGGCGAGCTGTCATTCGTCCGGGCGCAGGGAACCGCCGAGAACCTGTCGCGCATGGTGAGCGCCTACGGGGTTCGCATCCGCTACAACGAGCTGTCGCGCGACGTAGAGATCAGCGTGAACGGGAAGCGCCCGACCGGCGACCTAGCGCGCAACGTGTCGCTGTCGCTGATCGAGGACTTGTGCAGGATCAACAGCTACCCGTACACCCAAGCTGGAAGCCACCTAGATCGTCTGGCAGCTCAGGACGCCTACAACCCGGCGCTGGATTGGGTTCGCTCGCGCAGATGGGATGGAGGCGAGCACGTCCGGGCGCTGTTCGAGTGCCTGACGCTGGCCGACGAGAGCAAGACGGCGATCAGCTGGACGCTGTTCCGGAAGTGGTTCCTAGGCGCCGCGGCGATCCTGAGCGGGCACGCCAACAAGTTCGAGCATGTGCTGATCCTGGTAGACCCGCTGGGCGGCCTGGGCAAGACGCGGTTCTTCAACAGCCTGTGCCCGAAGGAGTTCCAGGCGGACGGCGTGACGCTTAATCCGGACGACAAAGACTCGGTTCTTCTGGCCGTGAGCAAGTGGCTGGTGGAGCTTGGCGAGATCGGGGCGACCTTCAAGAAATCCGACATTGAGAGCCTGAAGGCGTTCCTGAGCCGCGAGACGGACGAGATCCGTCCGGCCTACGCACGAGCCGCCAACCAGTACCAGCGGCGCACCGCGTTCTTCGGTAGCGTGAACAACGTGCAGTTCCTCATGGATGACACCAACAACCGCCGGTTCTGGCCGATCCAAGTTGCTGCTGTCGAGTACCAGCACACCGTCAACGTTCAACAGGCGTGGGCGGAAGCCCTGTCACTGGTCGAGGCCGGCGAGACGTGGCATCTCAACCCGGAAGAGAACCGCGCCATTGCCGAGCACAACGACGCATTCCGCAGCAAGGATGCCGTCGAGGAGCTGATCCTTTCCAGCTACGACCCGGAAGACTTACGTGACCGCTGGCTATCCGCTACCGATGTGCTGCGCGAACTAGGGTTCGACAAGCCCGCTCGAAGTGATTCGCTCAAGGCCGGCGCGCTACTCCGGAAGCTGTACAAGCACCGGATGCTGCGCGGGACAACCGTCTACCTGCTGCCAGATCCGATAATGGAGGCCCGGAAAAGGATCTACTAAGTACTGATCTACGACCCCGCCTACGGAGCGGGGTTTTTTTCGCCTGGGCGTGGTGGGATGTGGTCAATGTGGTGGGATCGTGGTGGCTTCTTTTTGAGATCCCACCATGGCTGAAACCCGCGTGGCACTAGGGCTGTAGGCGATGTGGTGGGATGTGGTGGGATCTTTATAGAAGTAAATCTGTATGGGTATTGCTGTATAGGAGTCGAGCGCCGCCGATTACACACCGTTTTCCCCTAACTGAAACATACCACCACATCCCACCACTTTTGGCTGAAACCCGCGTGGCACTAGGGCTGTAGGCGTGGTGGGATCTAGTGGTGACATCCCACCATCCCACCACTACGCCAGATTCGTGACCGATACCCGCCACCAGTTCGCCAGATTTCAACCAGGAGCGCGCCAAGGTGTGCGCCGATGGCGGAAACCCCGTTTCGGGGTAGTGGGTAACTCCCCCCAATGGGGGATGTGCTCAAAAGTGAGCCGATCCCTATTGACCCGTGTTCTACCGTGTTCTATTGTGTGTCACACCAGAACACAGAGGAACACACCATATGCCCCACCTGACGCTCCGACTACCTGACGAAACCCTGAAACAAGTGGATGAGCTGCGCGAGATGCTGGAGAAGCAGAACGGCATTCCTGTTAACCGAGCTGATGCGCTGCGAATGCTGATCGCCAAGGGGATCGAGCAGCGACTGAAAGAGGACGCCAAGAAATGAGCGCATTCGACAAGCTCAACGACGCGATGGCCGAAGTTCATCAAACCGGCTGGGTAGAGTTCCAATGGCCGCTGTATGAGCCGAAGCTGCGCGTCACCTTGGAGAAGAACGCAAACATCGTTTTCATTTGGCTGGGGATGGACGGCAAGGGCCGTGATATCGGAGCCAGCGAGCTGCTGAAACTGATGGAATCTTTCGAGTAAGAGAAGGCGCTGACCCGGTGCTACCAACACCAGGCCAGCTACACACCGGCAACCACTGAGAGGCACGCCGATATGCAACGCAAGAATATCACCGTTCGACTGTTCAACCTGGCCGGGGAAGTCCTGGGCAGCCTCACATTGCCGGCATCGTTCCGGCTGGCCGATCTGGCCGCGCTGAAGACCTTGGGCACCGCCCGCGTGGAGGTTCTGAGCTGACCGACAGTCGGCTTAAAGAACTGAATCGCCAACACGATAACCACGCAAACCATGCGGCTGTTCGGAACCTGGGGAGGGACCGCAGCCGCAGCTCAAGGAGTGATACCGAATGACCGCAATGACCGCAGAAGCAAACGCCACCGCAGTGACTGAGCCCGTACTAGCACACCTGACCGACGAGCAGCAGAAAGCCATTCATGACCTGCTGGAGGCCGAGCGACATCACACACTCCATTACTGGACGGTGCTTAACGAGCTGCGCGCACAAGGCAAGCTGACGGAGTGGTACCGGGAGAGGGGCGCAGGCAGCCAGGCGCAGATTGATGCATTCCGAGCCGATCGGACGGCAGTAAATCAAGCACTGTTCGGCCGCAACAGTCTCAACGAATGGGAGAACTTCGACGAAGAGACGCTGCGAGAGATCCTGTAGACCGTCAATTGCCACCAGACCCCGCCACCGAGCGGGGTTTTTTATGTGCTCAGAACTGAGCACGTTTCGTGCACCAAGCGTTCAGCGATCGTTCAACACCTGTTCAACGCCAGTCGGTATCCATGAAAACCCGCCTGTTACGCAGCGCGCCGCGGCAGATCCGCGCTTTGCGCTGAATCGCTGACTGGTGATAAAGATTAGAATCAAAAGTCAGCCGCCCGGGGCGCAGACCAGCCCTTTGCCGCTGTTACAAGCCACGCCAGCCGCTCGATACGCCCATTCCGCCACCCTGCCCACAGCCAGATCGCGAACGCCTCGCCACGGCGATTCTGGAGCCTCTGAGAGATACACCAAGCCATCACCAGGGCGGCACCCGTTACGCCACTGTTACACCTGACAGCAGGCCGGAGCAGGTGCGCAAAACGCTGGTACGCAAGCCGGTGCGCACGGAATCGGTACTTTCCAGGTGCGTACCGCGCTAGTCGAAATTACCAATTCTGGTAGTTCCGATAGGCACGCCCCCCGCCCGACACACCCGACAGACACCCCGACAGCTCGCCAGACGTATCACTTTGCCTGTCCGTTATTTAGTGCAACGACTGCCCCTCACCTTGACCCCTGAAAGCCCCGCCGCATCGCCCTGGATGGCGTCTCCGATCTGTTGCACCTGAGGCACACCTAAAAACTACTGGATGAATACACACTAAAAGCTTGTCTTCTGCTCGAATCGGCATATCATGTCAACTATGACGACATGTCGTTTTTTATTACATAGCAGGGGCAGAAAATGGCATTTACAGAATCTCAGCAGCCGACCAAGCGCCGCGGACGTGCCAAGGACGTGACTAAGCGAGAGGTAGAGGCCGCCCGTAATCGCCTACGCGATGCTGCAGCGGCTGGTGATGTTCAAGCCTGCGCCGCCCTGATTGCCCTAGCTGAGAACAAGCCACCACACCAGGACGCCGCCGCATGACTGCCAGCCGCTCTAGAAACCGCCTCACTGACGTAAGTGCTACAGCTCAGTGCGCGCGCCTCTTGGAGCGGCTACAGACCGGCTCCATCAATAGTTTCGAGATCGTTTCGGAACTGAATATTTGCCGACCAGGCGCCCGCATTGCTGACCTTCGGGCCGGCGGTCACCCGATCAAGACCCACCTCTCCGACCTGATCGACGAGCACGGCTTCAAGCATCCCCGCGTGGCGACGTACTACCTCACAGCTGCTGAGGAGGCCGCAGCATGACCCCCGAAGAGTTCAAGGAACTGCGCCGCCAAGAGGCGCGCCAGACCATCCAGGCGATGGGCCTGAAGATGACGGCCAAGCCGAACGGGCTGATCCACATTCACGGCCGCGGCCTGGACGTAACCGTGCGGGATCTGGCCTCGCTGCAGGAATCCGATTTCAGAGGGGCGTGGTGATGCATCCCGTCCAACTGGAAACCGGCCCCCGCTTGCACCGCGCCGCCCAAGGCCTTCCTGAGAAATTCCATGTCCGTCTGAAACAGCAGGGCCGCACGTTGGTGGTTCTGCAGGGCGACACCGAGCAAGAAGCACACGAACGCGCTCAGCGGCTCGCTGACGCCCTTTTTAGCAATCAAGGAGGGTGGACCATTGAGCCAGCCTGACCTGCGCGCGGTGCAAAGCACTGCCGATTATGCGAACGGACCAGACGGCACCGATCTGGAGACAGCCCTGGAGCTGATGGCAGACCTCCTGAAAGGCCGTGAGCCCCGCCCCGCTGATGACGCCAAGACATGGACCGCTGCGATGCTCCAAGGCGGCGCCCTGGGCATCTATGGCGACTTCTTGTTCGGCGAGGCCAACCGCTTTGGTGGTGGGCTGATCGGCTCGCTGGCAGGCCCGACAGCGGGCGCAATTGAAGGCCTGGCCGACGTGCTCTACCGCGTCCGCGATGGAGACGATGCCGCAGCTGCCGCCGTCCGGTTCGGCATCCAGCAAACGCCCTTTGCCAACCTGTTCTACACCCGTGCCGCGCTGGACTACCTCGTCCTGTACAGCGTGCAGGAATCGCTCAACCCCGGATCGCTACGCCGTATGGAGCGCCGGATCGAGAAAGAGAACGCCCAGCGCTACCTGCTGGCCCCCTCAAAAACACACCTCGACCCATTCGGGTTAGAGCGTTGATCCCTTCGGAGAAATCACATGTGCGGAAGTAAGCTGATCAAGACCATCCATAAAATCCACGACCCTCTCGACCTCGACAACAAGATTCTCGACAAGGTGGGTCTGCCCTCCCTGGCTGGCAAAGAGAACGGGCTGATGCCTGATCTCCTGAATGGTCCGGCCGAACTCACCGGGTCAACCGTTGCGAACCCCAACGCCGCGCCAACTGAAGTGGACGGCGGCGTACTGGCTGCCCGTGAAGATGAGCGCCGCCGCCGCGCCGCCGCTGCTGGCTACGGCAGCACGATCCTGAGCAGCAGCCTCGGCGCTGCGCCAACTGGCCGCAAAACTCTGCTGGGGGTTTAAGCATGGACTACGAAAGCATAGCCAACGCCTTCTACGGCACCCCTGTTACGCCCCCGGACGCTCCGGATTCGCTGCTGGGTAGCGGGAAGGCTCCCGAACCAGTCAGCCAGGCGCCAGACGGCCACATCGACGAAACGTCCTCAACCGAAAGCATCGCTGACGCCTTCTATGGGATGAGTGAGCACCAGGTCCCCGCCGATCAGCACTACCCGGAGCTGGCCGACTTCTACGAAAACATGGAGCGCGAGGACCGGATAAACGGCGAAGAAGTCGACAGCGCCGCATTCCACGCCAGCAGCACCGCCCTGCAGCAGTTCGCGGCCGAGGCAGGCTTCGGACGTGACCATATGCGAGCCCTGATGACGACAGTGAACGACACCGTCACCGCCCCGATTACCTCCCTTGAGCAGCTAGAGGCCCGAAACGAGCGCTGCCTGTCTTCTCTGAGGACGTCCTGGGGGAGCGAGTTCGACCAAAACATGGCGTACGCCAAAGCCGAAGCGGCTCGCCTGATCAACACCGTCCCCAATGCCGGCAAGGTGCTGGATATGGGCGCCGGATCTGACCCCGCCCTAGTGAAGCTGCTGGCCGAAGCCGGCCGCACCCGGGCACGCCGCAAATAACCCCCACACCGAGAAGGAACAAACCATGACCGCCACCGCCCGCAACATCGACGAAGTAGAAGTCAGCCTCGACGCACGCCGCCAGGCTCTGGAGCTGCGACAGGAACAGCTCGAAGGCGAACACGAAGCCGCAGCACTGGCCGCAGCAGAGGGAGACGATAATGCGACCAAGCGCGTACCGGCCATTAAGCAGGAGCTGCGCGAGCTGCAGGACGAGCTGACCGCGCTTGATGCCGCCTGCCGCGCCCTGGATCGCCGCAAGCATGACCAGCGTATCAATGAGCGCGTTGCCGCCGTGAAGACTGCAGAGCAGGCAATCCCCGGCGCTTGCCGATCGCTGCAGGCGTCATGGAGCAAGCTGGAATCTGCTTTCGCAGAAGTCGGCGCCGCCTGGGCTGACGTGAAGGAAGTAGCACAAGCCACGAATTCCCATGCCCGAGCGTGCCAGCAGCCAGGCGTCATGCCGAACCGCATAGAAACCCGCAACGATATTGCGCTCGACGCCTTAGCTGGCCTTGCAGGGAAACTGCTCTTCATCGCCACCCAGGACGAGATCGAGCCAAACGGCGTGCGCTATGGGAACAGCCCTGTCGTCCCGGAAGAGGTACGCGAACGCATCAACACCATCCTGGAAGCCATCCAGCGTAATGCCGTCATGCATTCGGCGCGCTCAGTGAAGGCGATCCGGGAATGACACCCAAACAAGAGGCCTTCTGTCTGGCCTACATCGAGACAGGCAACGCAAGCGAGGCCTACCGTCGGGCCTACAACGCGGAGAACATGAAGCCGGAGACGGTGAACAACAAGGGCTATGAGCTGCTGCAGAAGGGCGAGATCAGGGCGAGGCTGGCAGAACTGCGTGAGCCCATCCTGGAACGCCACGGCGACACCGTAGACAGCCTGCTGGAAGAGCTGGAGGCAGCGAGGGCGCGGGCCTTGGCAGTTGACCGGCCATCTGCCGCGGTATCGGCCACGATGGGCAAGGCGCGCCTCCTGGGGCTCGACCGTCAGCAACTGGATGTGACGGTGGATTTCAAGGTCGGCTTGGCTGACAAGCTGAAGGCCGCACGGGAGCGAGCCGGCCGGGTTTAGGTGGGGCAAA
>NC_019939.1 GCF_000327065.1 Stutzerimonas stutzeri RCH2
TAGTGGATGTGCCCTTAAAAAGCCCCTATCTCGCCGCCAAGCTGAAGGGGCTTTTTCTTTGGTGTCAGTGTCTGGTGGTCATATCTGGTTGTTCCGCTCCTGGAGCGATCTGGAGGAAATGCCGGGCCAGATCACTGGCAGCACCCCCGATCCCCTCTTCGCTGGCCTGACGCAAAGACAGGTAGCTAGCACCGCAATGGGGGCAGTACCCCGTCACCAACAAGGCGAGCGGCTCACCCCACGGAATAGCGTGGGCGGTGTGCCAGCGGTCGCACTTGGTGCACTGGTGCCTGATCCGAAGATCACTTGGCTTTAGCCGCACGGGGCTTCCTGACTGGTTGCGGTTGCTCATCAACTTCCAACTCCAATTGCTCTTCGCCGACGTTCGGCGCGGCCTCGATAGCCGAGCTGGCAGCCTGGAAGAAGCGTTCCAGGATGGCAGCGCTGGCGTCGGCGGACTGCTTTGGGATGAGCGACACCTCATCACGCGAGACCACCTCACCAATCTTCAGCTTGAGGTACGAGTTCACTGTAACGCCCAGGTGCTCACAGACACGCTGGAGTCTTTCCGCCATCTGCGGATCAAGGTTCACAGACCTGTTGTAACGAGTTACGGGCTCTTTTTCATTCATCGTCGTCGTTCTCAAACGTAGTCGTATATACACGCCCTGTACGCAATATATGCGTGGAGCATGGGCAAGCGCAAGAAAAGGCTTGCGGCTGACTCGGTGGGCTTCGCGACGCTCAGCACATCCGAGGCAGCCTCAAGCCTTGAAAAGCGGTTATCAGGGCGCGGACTGCCATCGGTGTTGGTTGCTGGTGGGGCTGTTCGCGGACGAGCAAAGCAGCCGCCCATGAGGCCGAAGGGGGCGCGATGTTGGCTTGGGTTAGGGCCGCTGCGCGGGTACCGGCGCAGGGAGGGGAGAGGCTGTCAGGTGAGGAAGTGCAGGCGCCTAATCGCCACGGTGTGGCGAGGTCGAGGTCGTATGGTCGTAACGTTGTAGGAATCGGGCAGTTGTAGCCCTGGACGGGCAAGATAAGGGCCACCGGTACAGTCGTAGGCGCTGCTGCGCAGCATCCCCCGACCGCCCCGGTGGCTTTATCGTAACGTTACGGTTTTTCCTGGTCGGCTTCGTCCAACGTGCAGACCCCTACGACACCCATCTCGCGAAAGGCCGTGGCATGGGATTCGATGGCCTGGAAGCCTTCGAGGATGGGCCGAAGCAGAAACTGGCAACCCGCCGCGAAGTGCTTGGGATCACCGGCAGGGCCTTCGGTGAGGGTCTGATTGATCCAGGCAGTCATGAGGACGTCATAGGCACCAAGTGCGCCGTTGAGGTCTTCCAGCTCGTCCAGGACGGAGGCGGGCAGGATAGGATATGGCTTAGCCATGGTGTGTCTCCTCGATAGATCACTGTGGTTAGCTGGTCACCTGGAGTGCAATCCAGGTGGTCAGCGATTTTCAGTAACGCCCCATGCGTTACGAAAATGGTGCCAAACCAGGGTATCGATGCTCGTCCTGGTCGGCGGAAGTGGTACCAAAATCCGGGGGCTTGTACCCCTGGCGTTTCAGGTAGCGCAGGATCAGGTCAAAGCCGCCGAGTTCAGCAGCATCGAGCACCTGAGCAGCCAGGCGCCGTCTCCTGATGAAATCCCATTCGTCCTGGTTGAGGTTGCCCAGGTGGTCGAGATCATCACCACCGAGCGCGGCGTCGTCGTCGCTGATGTCATCCAAGCCGCAGCGGGCCTTGAGGCCAGGCGACCAGAACAGTTGCCGCTTGCCCTTCATCGCTTCCAGGTACTCGAAGTAACGCGACTCGTCGCCCTTGGCCATGCGGATCAGGAACTCATGCGGATGGACGCCCTTGGCCTTGCCTGCCTTGCTGGTGGCCTTGGCTACTTCGTGGGTGATGCCCCACTTCCTGGAGCTGTCCTGCTTGGCGAGGTACTCGCCGCTGGTGGCGTTCAGCCGCACGTCTACGGAGTGCTGGCGGAAGGCGTGAACCTTGGCCTGGTCGGCAGGATCGAGGAGGCCGGCAGCGATGCAGGCACGTTCCCACAGCTCGACCAGGCGTGCACGGATTTCCTGGCCCATCTTGGGATCTACGAGCCACAGCTCGTGGGTGTGAGGGTGCCAGCCGTTGGCGAGGCCGTGGGTCACTTCCAGGGAGCGAACGAGGCCCTGGAAGCCGATGGAGGCCTTGAGCTTGGTGAAGGGGCTGCCACGGCGGAAACGCTTGAAGGCGTCGGCTTGGCGCTCCAGGAGGTCGCCCAGGGAGTCGAAACCGGTGTGGGGGAAGGTGAACGTAACCATGATCGCCTGGAGGCCCTGACCCTCTGCCCATTCGACCAGGTGCTCCAGTTCCAGCCGGCGACGCTCCTGGATCTTGGCAGCACAGACCGGGCAAGCCCAAACACTGCCGCAGGTGGCCAGGTTGCGATAGTTGGCCGGCAGGCCCTCGGTGTGCCTGACCTCGACCATGCAACTGGTTCGGACGTGGCGGCAGTCGAAGGTGCGGAACACCTCGCCAGGAAACTGGACGTCAGGGAGCATCACGTTGACCCGGCGACCGATCCAGACACGGGCCTGATGCAGGGCCTGGAAGCGCTGCGCGCGTGCTTCCCTGGCACCGATTTCGCGGGAGGGGGGGGGAGAGGATTTCGCAGTTATACCAAGAGGCCCACCCGCGGGGCCCTCCCGCAAGCGGGAGCCCTCCCCCGGCTGTGCCTGCTGGAACCCGCTGGGAGCTCCTGTCCGCCCGTTTACCGGGTCTTCGATGATGCTATGATGCACAGTACGTCCC